>JAJYMF010000441.1 GCA_021787175.1 Pseudomonadota bacterium
TCTGACCAGGGTTCGGGCCGGGACCGGGGACCGGGGACCGGGGACCGGGGACCGGGGACCGGGGACCGGGGAAACAGCAGGATGAGCCATAAGCCGGGGTTCGGGCCTCGGGTTCGGATCTGGGGGTTCGGATCTGGGGGTTCGGATCTGGGGGTTCAGACCCGGACTCCCGGACCCGAGCGACCGGGGGCCGGAACAGAACAGCATGGCTGTCATCCTGAGGCCGCAGGCCGAAGGATCTTTGACGCGTAGACTTCGGTCATGCGCCGACGCTCGTGATCGCAGTTCCAGGCTCTGCGGCATGCAAGACCCCTCGCTCACGCTCGGGGTGACATCCTCATCAACCACCGTCCACGCCCATTGCACAGGGCTCAGAACACGACAGCCAGGCCTTTCCCGATCCCCGATCCCCGATCCCCGATCCCCGATCCCCGATCCCCGATCCCCGAGTCCCGAGTCCCGAGTCCCGAGTCCCGAGTCCCGAGTACCGAGTCCCGATCCTCGAGTTCCGGCTTCAGGCTCCCCATTCCCCACTCCCGGTTTGCCCCATGCGCCCCTTCCCCCTCGGTGACGACCTCGATCTGCTGCGCGAGACGGTGCACGCCTTCGCCGAGAAGGAGATCGCGCCGCGCGCCGACCTGATCGATCGCGAGAACGCCTTTCCCGCCGACCTCTGGCGCAAGTTCGGCGATCTCGGTCTGCTCGGCATCACCGTGCCCTCGGAGTACGGCGGCAGCGACCTTGGCTTTCTCGCCCACCTGGTCGCGATGGAGGAGATCTCGCGCGCCTCGGGCTCGGTGGGCCTGAGCTACGGCGCGCACTCCAACCTGTGCGTGCAGAACATCTTCCACAACGGAAACGAGGCGCAGCGACGCCGCTACATCCCCCGGCTGTGCAGCGGCGAATGGGTGGGCGCGCTGGCGATGAGCGAGCCGGGCTCGGGCTCGGACGTGGTCGGCTCGATGGCCTGCCATGCCGAGAAGAAGGGCGACCGCTGGATCGCCAACGGCTCGAAGATGTGGATCACCAACGGCCCCGACGCCGACGTGGTTCTGGTCTACATGCGCACCGCGCCCAAACCGGCCGGCTCGCGCTGCATGACCGCCTTCATCGTCGAGAAGGGCATGAGTGGGTTCTCGACCGCGCAGAAGCTGGACAAGCTGGGCATGCGCGGATCGAACACCTGCGAACTGGTGTTCGAGGACTGCGAGATTCCCGACGAAAACCGCGTCGGCGAGGTCAACGAGGGCGTGCGCGTGCTGATGAGCGGGCTGGATACCGAACGCCTGGTGCTCTCGGGCGGCCCGATCGGGCTGATGCAGGCCGCGCTCGACATCGCCCTGCCCTACGTGCGCGAGCGCAAGCAGTTCGGCGCGCCGATCGGCAGCTTCGGCATCATGCAGGCCAAGATCGCCGACATGTACACCGCGCTGCAGTCCTCGCGTGCCTACGCCATCATGGTCGCGCAGGACTTCGACCGCGGCGTGCGCTCGCGCATCGATCCCGCGGCCTGCCTGCTCAACGCCTCCGAGCATGCCGTCACCGTGGCCCTGGAGGCCATCCAGGCACTGGGCGGCAACGGCTACATCAACGACTACCCGACCGGGCGCATCCTGCGCGACGCCAAGCTTTACGCCATCGGCGCCGGCACCAACGAGATACGCCGCATGCTGATCGGCCGCGAGCTGTATCACGGCAAGTCGTGATCCGGCCGACGCCGGCCATCCGCCGGCAGCGTGCGGGGTCTCACACCACGCGGAGTGCTCGAGCCGAGCCATACCGGAGCGCGCGAAGTGCATTCCCTTGGGTCCACGGGCACGCCAAAACCGATCTGGCTGTATGCAGTGGAATCCAGTCTGGTTCTTCAAATGGCTCCTGTCTCGATCAAGCCAGATGCGCCTCCAGATCATGCGCATCCGCACCTTCGACGGTCACCTCGGCGAAGGCGCCCGGTTTGAGGCGCTGGCCGTCGCGGATGCGCACCACGCCGTCGATCTCGGGGGCGTCGGCGGTTGAGTGTGCGACGGCGCCGTCGGCATCGACGCGGTCGACCAGCACGGTCAGGCGGCGACCGATCTTGCGCTGCAGCCGGGCGGCGCTGATCCCGGCCTGCACCGCCATGAATTGTTCGAGGCGATCTTCCTTGAGTTCCTCGGGCACCGGGTCGGGCAGGTCGTTGGCTCTGGCGCCGTCCACCGGCGAGTAGGCGAAGGCGCCGACGCGATCGAGCTGGGCCTCGCGCAGAAAAGCCAGCAACTCCTCGAACTCGGCGTCGGTCTCGCCCGGGAAGCCGACGATGAAGGTGCTGCGGATGGTCAGATCCGGCACCGCCTTGCGCCAGGACTGGATGCGCTCCAGCGTGCGCTCGATATGGCCCGGCCGCTTCATCAGCCTGAGGATGCGCGGGCTGGCGTGCTGGAAGGGAATGTCGAGGTAGGGCAGCAGCTTGCCCTGCGCCATCAGCGGCATCACCTCGTCCACGTGCGGATAGGGATAGACGTAGTGCAGCCGCGTCCACACGCCGAGTTCGGCAAGCCCCGCGCACAGCTCGGTCATGCGCGTGCGCCAGCTGCGGCCGCGCCAATCGCGCGCCGCGTACTTCAGGTCCACACCGTAGGCGCTGGTGTCCTGGCTGATCACCAGCAATTCCCTGACGCCGCCGGTAACGAGCCTCTCGGCTTCGACCAGCACCTCGTCCACCGGGCGGCTGACCAGATCGCCGCGCATCGAGGGGATGATGCAGAAGCTGCAGCGGTGATTGCAGCCTTCGGAAATCTTCAGGTACGCGTAGTGCTTCGGCGTCAGCTTGATGCCGGTGGGCGGGACCAGGTCGAGGAACGGGTCGTGCGCCGGCGGCAGCGCCGCGTGCACTGCGCTCATCACGCTGGAGTAATCCTGCGGTCCGCTGATGGCGAGCACGTCGGGGTAGGCCTCGCGGATCAGTTCGGCGCGCTTGCCCAGGCAGCCGGTGACGATGACCTTGCCGTTCTCGTGCAGGGCCTCGCCGATGGCGTCCAGCGACTCCTGTACCGCGGCGTCGATGAAGCCGCAGGTGTTGACCACCACCGCGTCGGCATCCCGGTAACTGGGCACGATCGCGTAGCCCTCGACCTTGAGCTGGGTGAGGATGCGCTCGGAATCGACCAGTGCCTTGGGACAGCCGAGGCTGACGAAACCGACGGCGGGGCTGGATCGGGACATGGCACGGACCGCGGAGGAAAGCGCGATTGTAAGGTCTGCGGTACTTTTCGCCCGCGTCTTGACGTTGACACGTTGACTTCGCGGGTTCGCGGTTTACGCTCGCCGCTTGATCCCCGACTCCACCACGGAACGAGACCCATGGGCGACACCATCAACATCGGCACCACCGGCACGCAGTGCATCAGCGCCTACCTGGCACGGCCGCAGGGCGCGCCCAGGGGCGGCATCGTCGTGGTGCAGGAAATCTTCGGCGTCAATCCGCACATCCGAAGCGTGGTGGACGGCTACGCCGCGGCCGGCTACACCGCGATCGCGCCGGCGGTGTTCGATCATCTCGAAACCGGGGTGGAGCTGGGTTACGACCAGGCCGGGAGACAGAAAGGCATCGCCCTGATCGGCGAACTCGGCTTCGAGCGCGCGCTGGAGGACGTGGCCAGCGCCGCGGAGGCGATCCGGAGCGCCGGCAGGATCGGCGTGGTCGGATTCTGCTGGGGCGGCAGCGTGGCCTATCTGGCCGCGATCAGGCTGGGCCTGCCGGCGGTCAGCTACTACGGCGGCCGCAACACGCAGCTGACCGGACTCCAGGCCCGGGCGCCACTGATGTTTCATTACGGCCTGAAGGACGCGCACATCAGCGCGGCCGACCGCGAGCAGGTGCGCGCAGCCAACCCCGGCGCCGAGTTTCACGTCTACGACGCCGACCACGCCTTCAACCGCGATGTCGGCGCCAGCTACGACGCCACCGCGGCCCGGCTGGCGCGCGAGCGCACGCTGGCCTTCTTCGCCAAACACCTCGCCGCATGAGCGAAGGCTTCGCACTCGACCCGCAACTGGCCCGCGAGTCGGTGTTCGTCGCGGATCGGGCGCTGTGCCGCGTGCTGCTGATGGACGACGCGCGCTTTCCCTGGCTGGTGCTGGTGCCGCGGCGTGCGGGGCTGGTCGAACTGTTCGATCTGGACGCTACCGAGCGCGCACTGCTGTTCGATGAGCTGGAACAGGCGGCGCGGGCGCTGCGGTCGGTCGCACCCTGCGCCAAACTCAACGTCGGCGCGCTGGGCAACGTGGTGCGCCAGCTGCATGTGCACGTGGTCGGGCGGCGCGAGGACGACGCTGCCTGGCCGGGCCCGGTCTGGGGCCATGGTTCGCGGCAACCTTATGGTGAAAGCGCGCGGGCCACGCGAGTCGGCGCGCTTGCGGCGCGGCTTGGCGCGGGCTGAGGCGCATGACCGGCGCCGACTGCGCGATCGAGCCGCTGGGCGAATCCGCCTTGCTGCTGCACTTTGGCAACATCATCGATCGCGCGCTTAACGACCGTGTGCACGCTGCCGCGGCGGCGTTGCGGGCGGTCGCCCTGCCCGGCGTCGAGGACATCGCTCCGGCCTACGCCAGCCTGCTGCTGCGTTTCGATCCGCGGCGCTGGCCGGACGCGCCGCTGCTGGCCGACGCCGTGCGCGAGGTGCTGGCCCGGAAGGGCAGCGCCGGCCGTGCGCCCGAGCCGGCCGCCGCCGCGGTCGTCGAGCTGCCGGTCTGCTACGGCGGCGAACACGGACCGGACCTGGCCGAAGTCGCCGCCTCGACGAGTCTCACGCAAGACGAAGTGATCGCGCGCCATGCGGCCGGCGACTACCGCGTGGCGATGCTCGGGTTCGCGCCGGGCTTCGCCTATCTGCTGGGCCTCGACGCGGCGCTGGCGGTGCCGCGGCTCGCCGCCCCGCGGCTGCGCGTGCCGGCCGGAAGTATCGCCATCGGCGGCGCGCAGACGGGCGTCTATCCGTCCGTCCTTCCCGGCGGCTGGCGCCTGATCGGGCGCACGCCGCTGCGGCTGTTCGATCCCGCGCGCGCACCACCCGCGCGGCTGGCACCAGGCCTGCGCGTGCGCTTTCGCGCGATCGACGCCGCGACCTTTACGGCCTTGTCGGAGCACGACGCATGATCGAGGTGCTGACGCCCGGCCTGCTGAGCAGCCTGCAAGATCGCGGCCGGCCGGGGCTGGCACATCTCGGCATCGGTCGCGCCGGCGCGGCGGACCTGCCCGCGCTGCGGCTGGCCAACGCGCTGGTCGGCAATCCGCCCGATACCTGCGCGGTGGAGATCACGCTGACCGGCCCGGCCCTGCGCCTGCACCGCGACGTCGAGATCGCGCTGACCGGCGCACCGGTCGCCGCCGAGGCGAATGGAAGGCCCCTGCCGGGCTGGACGCCGCTGCGGCTGCGGGCGGGCAGCGTGTTGCGACTCGGCGGCATGCGCCACGGCTGCCGCAGCTATCTGGCCGTGCGCGGCGGCATCGACGTCGCGACGGTGCTGGGCAGCCGCAGTCAGGACCTCAACGCCGGCCTCGGTCCGCTGGACGGCCGTGCGCTGCGCGCAGGCGACCGGCTGCCGCTGGGCCCGCCGGGCGACACCACTGGCGCTGCCGACCACACCGCCTGGTCGCTCGATCCGCGGCCCTGGTTCGATGGCGCCGCGGCGCGACCGCTGCGGCTGCTGGCGGGTACCCACACCACCCTGCTCGATGCGGCCTCGCGCGAGGCGCTGTTCGCCGCCTCGTTTGGCGTCGCCGCTGCGTCCAACCGCGTCGGCTGCCGGCTGGACGGTCCACGGCTCGCGCTGCGCGCGCCGCTGGAGCTGATTTCGGAAGGCGTGATTGCCGGCACCGTGCAGCTGCCGCCCAACGGCCAGCCGATCGTGTTGTTTTGCGAGCATCCGGTCAGCGGCGGCTATCCGCGCATCGGCCAGCTGGCCGCGGTCGATCTGCCACGCCTCGCGCAGCGCCGGCCCGGCGATGCGCTACGCTTCGCGCCGATCGACGCCGGCGAGGCCGCGCGTCTGCTGGAAGCGCGCGAGCAGCGTCTGCTGCGCATGGAAACCGC
This sequence comes from Pseudomonadota bacterium, assembly GCA_021787175.1. Taxonomy (GTDB): domain Bacteria; phylum Pseudomonadota; class Gammaproteobacteria; order Xanthomonadales; family Rhodanobacteraceae; genus Metallibacterium. The sequence continues at coordinate 6,072 of JAJYMF010000441.1, forward strand.
GATCGCCCGCCGCCGAACCGGATCATGACCCGCACCCTCGACCTCAATTGCGATCTCGGCGAATCCTTCGGCGCCTGGCGCCTGGGCGACGATGCCGGTGTGCTGCCGCACGTCAGCTCGGCCAATATCGCCTGCGGCTTCCACGCCGGCGATCCGAGGACGATGCAGGCCACCGTCGCGCTGGCGCTCGCGCACGGCGTCGCACTGGGCGCACAGCCCGGCTGGCCGGACCTGGTCGGCTTCGGCCGCCGCACGCTGGCGGCCACGCCCGCCGAGACCTACGCCATCGTGCTTTATCAGATCGGCGCGCTGGCCGCGTTCGCCCACGCCGCCGGCGCGCGTCTGGCGCACGTCAAGCCGCACGGCGCGCTCTACAACCAGGCCGCGCGCGAGCGCGCGCTGGCCGACGCCGTCGCGCAGGCGGTGCGCGATTTCGATCCCGCGCTGATCCTGTTCGGCCTGGCCGGAAGCGCGCTGATCGACGCCGGGCGCGCGCTGGGGCTGACGGTCGCGCGCGAGGCCTTCGCCGACCGCCGCTACCAGGCGGACGGATCGCTGACGCCGCGCGGCCAGCCCGGCGCGGTGATCGACGACGTCGATGCCGCCGTGGCGCAGGCGCTGCAGATCGCGACCCGCGGCGAAGCGATCGCAATCGACGGCACGCGCATCGCGATCGCCGCCGACACGCTGTGCGTGCACGGCGACCGCTCCGATGCGGCGCTTTTCGCGCGGCGCCTGCGACAGGCGCTGGAAGCGGCAAACGTGCACGTGACCTCCCCCGGGCACCGGGAGCAGGCCCGATGAACTACTGGCCACTGCTGGGCGTGGCGGTGGTGATCGCCGGCTTCGTGCGCCGCGACAACCCGGTGCTGGTGGTGGTCGCCGCCGGCGTGGTCAGCGGGCTGGCCGCGGGCTTCAGCGTGCCCGAGTTGCTCGGCCTGCTGGGCACCAGCTTCGTCTCCAACCGCGCGCTGCTGCTGTACGCGCTGACGCTGCCGGCGATCGGCGTGCTGGAACGCGCCGGATTGCGCGAGCACGCGGCGCGCTGGATCGCCAGTCTGCGCGGCCTGACCCTGGCGCGGCTGCTGGCCAGCTACCTGCTGCTGCGCCAGGTGCTGTCGATGCTGGGTCTGACCAATGTCGCCGGGCAGCCACAGACGGTGCGTCCGCTGCTGGCGCCGATGAGCGAGGCCACCGTCGAGCTGCGCGGACCGCCGCTCGGCGACGCCGACCGCCAGCGCGTGCGTGCGATGGCCGCCGCCACCGACAACATCGGCCTGTTCTTCGGCGAGGACGTGTTCCTCGCGCTGGGCGCGGTGCTGCTGATCCAGGGTTTCTATGCCACCCACGGCATCGTGCTGGCGCCGCTGGCGATCGCGCTGTGGGCGCTGCCGACCGCGATCGCCGCGTTCGTGATCCACACCCTGCGCGTGCTGCTGTTCGAGCGCGCGCTGAACCGCCGCCGCGCCGCTGCTGCTGGTGCCGAGTCCGCGCATGCTGAAGATTGAATACGCCTACTGGCTGCTGGCGGCGTTTCTTGCCGCGGCGGCGTGGCTCAACCTGCGCGAGCGCCGCCTCGCGGCGGCGGCGTTCTGGGCGGTGCTGGCGCTGCTGTTCGGCGGCGGCACCGCGGTGCTCGCGGCCGACGCCGCCGGCAATCCCCTGCCCGCCCGCGTCGCCGGCGTCGGCGTGCTGCTGCTGGCGGTGCTGGCCCCGCGCATGCGTCGCGTACAGGTCGAGGAGGTCTCGCCGGAGATGCGCCTGTCGAGCGCGATGCGGCTGGGCCATCGATTGTTCCTGCCGGCGCTGCTGATCCCCGGCGTCACCCTGCTGGTGGCCGTGCTGGGCGGCTACCTGGTCGCCGACGGTCACCGCCTGTTCGCCGCCGACCAGATGGCCCTGACCGGGCTCGCGCTGGCTTCGCTGCTGGCCGTGCTCGCCGCGCTGCGCCTGACCCATGCGCCGGCGCCGGCCGCCGTGCGCGAGGGCCGCCGTCTGCTGGACACGCTGGGCTGGGCGGCGCTGCTGCCGCTGGTGCTGGCCGCGCTGGGCGGCGTGTTCACCCAGAGCGGCGTCGGCCAGGACATCGCGCATGGTGTCGGCCTGCTGATCCCCGTCGACAACCGGCTCGCCTGCGTGCTGGCCTACGGCCTGGGCATGGTCGTGTTCACCGTGATCATGGGCAACGCCTTCGCCGCATTTCCGGTGATCACCGCCGGCATCGGCCTGCCGCTGCTGATCGAGCTGCACGGCGCCAACCCGGCGATCGTCGGCGCGCTGGGCATGCTCTGCGGCTACTGCGGCACGCTGCTGACGCCGATGGCGGCCAACTTCAACATCGTGCCGGTGGCGCTGCTGGAACTCGACAGCCCCTACGCGGTGATCCGTGCGCAGTGGCCGACGGCGCTGCTGCTGTTGGTGTTCAATCTGGTCCTGATGAGCGCGCTCGCGTTCCGCTGAAAGCACCGGAGACCGGCATGACGACCCGACACCCCGCTTCCGCTCCGCCGCGCGTGCTGCTGACCGGCTTCGAGCCGTTCGGCGGCGAGACGGTCAACCCCTCGTGGGAGGCCGTGCGCGCACTGCGCGGCCGCCGCATCGCCGGCCACCGCATCGAGGTGGCCCGGCTGCCGACGGCTTTCGGCGATGCCCTGACGGCACTCGGCGCGGCGCTGGCAGCGAGCCGGCCGCGGCTGGTGATCGCGGTCGGCCAGGCCGGCGGCCGCGACCGGCTGTCGCTGGAGCGCATCGCGATCAACGTCGACGACGCACGCATCGCGGACAATCGCGGCCGGCAGCCGATCGACCAGCCGGTGATCGCGGGCGCGCCGGCGGCCTACTTCAGCACGCTGCCGATCAAGGCCGCGCTGGCGGCGCTGACCGACGCCGGCATTCCGGCCGCGATCTCGCAGAGCGCCGGCACCTACGTCTGCAACCACGTCTTCTATGGCCTGATGCACGCGCTAGCGCAGCGGCGCGGCGCGCGCGGCGGCTTCGTGCACATCCCGTTCCTGCCGGCGCAGGCCGTGCAGCACCGCGGCGCGCCCAGCATGGCGCTGGACACGGTGATCGCCGCGCTGCGCCTGATCGTCGAGGTGTCGCTGCGCACCGACGGCGACGCCCGCATCGCCGCGGGTGCGACGCACTGAAGGTACCGGAGCTCTCTGGCTCCGCCTACAGCGTCAGGATTGTCACCCTTAGCGCCGCGAAGGGTGACAACAAAATCCAGACGCGACCGAAGTGTGGAAGCTTTGCTTCGGAGATGATCGTCGCAGCCAAGCGGCACCAGGTGGTACGCCGGCAACGTGTCCGTCAAACCGGGGCATGCCCCCCTCAGTGGCCCTCTCCCCAACGGGGTCCGAGGAGAGGGAACAAGGCGCGGCGCGGCAACCGTCATCGTGGCAGCCGAGTGGAAAGCGCAGGACGGCTGCCGGGCAAGATCAGCCTGCGCGGAGGTTACCTTTTCTTCGGCTCCGCCTCGGCCTTGGCGTTGAGCAGCGTCAGCTTGCCGTCGAGCATGACGTAGCCGGTGAATCCGTAGGTCAGCTGCAGGCTGGCGAAGAAGCGCAGCTGGCCGTCCTTGATCTTGTAGTCCTTGCTGGGTTCCAGCAGCGCCACCTTGGGCAGCTTCTTCTGCTCGTCGAGGTAGCGGAAGTGGCTGGCGAGATCGTCCGCCGACAGCAGCGCGCCGTCGAGCAGGAACTGGCCGTCCTTGTAAGTCTGCAGGGTCATGTCGTAGTGGCTGGGCGCCACCACCTCGACATTGGCGCCGCGGCGGATGTTGGGGTTACAGCCGGCGAGCGCGATCACGCCGGCAAGAGCCAGCAGCGCAACCAGCAGGCGAAACGGCGAAGGGATGCGAAGCATGCGGGGATTCTCCTCGGCGGCGATTTCAGGCGCGCGGCAGTGTAACGCCGCGCTGGCCCATGTACTTGCCGGCGCGGTCACGGTAGCTGACCGCGCAGACCTGGTCGGACTCGAAAAACAGCATCTGCGCCACGCCCTCGTTGGCGTAGATCTTGGCCGGCAGCGGCGTGGTGTTGGAGAACTCCAGCGTCACGTGGCCCTCCCACTCCGGCTCCAGCGGGGTGACGTTGACGATGATGCCGCAGCGCGCGTAGGTGCTCTTGCCCAGGCACACCGTCAATACCGAGCGAGGAATGCGGAAGTACTCGACCGTGCGCGCCAGAGCAAAGGAATTGGGCGGAATGATGCAGACGTCGGCCTTGACGTCGACGAAGCTGCGCGCGTCGAAGGCCTTGGGATCGACGATCGTCGAGTTGATGTTGGTGAACACCTTGAACTCGTCGGCGCAGCGCACGTCGTAGCCGTAGCTGGAGGTGCCGTAGGAAATCAGCCGGCGGCCCTCATGCTCGCGCACCTGGTCCGGCGCGAACGGCTCGATCATGCCGTGCTGCTCGGCCATGCGGCGGATCCAGTGGT
>JAJYMF010000096.1 GCA_021787175.1 Pseudomonadota bacterium
CGCCGGTGACTACGCTCGGCCTCCTGCCTCGCCAAGTCACCCCGCCTGCGGCTCCTGCCTCCGGCGTTCGCCGGCGCGAGTGGCCCTTCACGGCCACTCGCGAATACCCCGGCTCACCCGTCGAGGCGTTGCGAGTTGCCCAGGATCGACCACAGCTTCATCGTCTGCCTCTTCGCCCGATCATGGCACGGCGGCCGGACCCATCACGAACGCGCACAGCATCATGCGGCATTCTCCCTGGCTTGCATCAGGACGCGGTACTTCAGCTCGAGCTGCTCGCACGATTCGGGATGGGCCTCGTCGAGAATGATGCATTCGACCGGACAGACCTCCACGCACTGAGGCAGGTCATGATGACCCACGCACTCGGTGCACAGCGCGGGATCGATCACGTAGTACTCCGGACCGAGCGAAATCGCCTGATTGGGGCAGACCGGTTCGCAGACATCACAGTTGACGCAGACGTCGGTGATCTTCAGCGCCATGCGCTCACTCCATCGCCACGCGGATGCTGCCGCGCGCAACGGCAGACCTTGCCTGGCCGCGATGCGGCGGCCGGATCGCCACGCTTTCGCGATATCGCCTTGCAGGCGCAGCGGCCGGACCGGCCACTGCGCCGACGGCCATCACATCTGCACGAAGCGGAAGGTGGCGGCGCTGGGCTGCAGGGCCTGCGCGACGCTCTGCTCGTCGGCCTTGTCGCCCACGAACAGCACGATCACGCCCTTGAACGATCCCGGCGTGGCGTCCTTGAACGCGGCGATGATCATCTGCGCGGTCTGGCTGGAATCCGGACCGCCGAACGCCATCAGGTTGCCGGGCAGCACGCCGCGGGCGACGGTGCCGCTGACGTTGTCGAGCTGGCGCTGGCGCGCCTGCACGTCGGCGTCGTCGGTGCCGGCCGGCACGTAGTACATGTACGGCTGGTTGGCCGTCATGCCCTCCATGTTCTTGGTCACCATCTGCACCAGATAGGCCTTCCAGCCGGCGGTGTCGGTCGGGCTGGCCGGCCGGGCGACCTGCTGGGCCTGGGGCGCGGCCTGGTCGGCCTGCTTCTGGCAGGCGCTCAGCGAGAGCGTGCCGATGAGGGCAACGGCGGCATACAGGGCGAGCTTGCGCATGGTGAGCACCTCTTTATTGTGGTTGCGGATGATCGTTGCGGCGGATCCGCCAGCGCTGGCGCAGCGCCTGCTGCACCGCCGGATGGACGAAATCGGACACGTCGCCGTCGAGGCGCGCGATTTCGCGCACCAGCGACGAGGAGATGAAGCCGTACTGCTCGGCCGGGGTGAGAAACAGCGTTTCCGCCTCGGGCACCAGATGGCGGTTCATGCTGGCGAGCTGGAACTCGTATTCGAAGTCCGAGACCGCGCGCAGGCCGCGCAGGATCACGCCGGCGCCGATCCCGCGCACGAAGTTGGCCAGCAAGCAGTCGAAACCGCGCACCTCGACGTTGCGCAGGCCGCCCAGCGCCAGCCGCGCCAGCACGATGCGGTCGTCGAGGCTGAATCCGGGACCCTTGCCGGGGTTGTCGGCGATGGCGACCACCACGCGGTCGAACAGCGGGGCCGCACGCGCGACGAGGTCGGTGTGGCCGTTGGTGATCGGGTCGAAGGTACCCGGGTAGACCGCCACCCTCGCCCTGGGGATGCTGTCTGCAACCACAGCCATGTCGGCATTCGTGTTCAGAGTGGGTTTAGCTTAACGGATGCCTGCAGCCACGCGATAGAGCGCGAACCGCAACGCGCCGGCGCGACCTTCGCGATGTGCCAGCCAGTGCGGCGGCAGCGCCAGCGACGCCTCGGCCGGTGCCTCCACATACACCCACGCGGACGGCGCCAGCCAGCCGCGCTGCAGCGCCTGCGCCGCCGGCGTCCACAGCCCGCTGGCGAACGGCGGATCGACGAAGACGATGTCGTGCGGCCGCGGCGTGCCGGCCAGCCACGTCATCGCATCGGCCGGCTGCACCGTGCCGCCGCCGGCCTTCAGGCGATCGAGGTTGGCGGTCAGCGCCGCCGCCAAGCCGGGGTCGCGTTCGACCAGTGTCGCCGCCGCCGCGCCGCGCGACAGCGCCTCGATGCCCAGCGCGCCGGTACCGGCGAACAGGTCGAGCACGCGCGCGCCCTCGATCACCGGCGCCAGCCAGTTGAACAGCGTCTCGCGCACGCGATTGGGCGTCGGCCGCAAGCCAGGGCGGTCCGGCACCGCCAGCCGCGAGCCGCGCAGATGGCCCGCGATCACGCGGATCGCGCCCGGCGCGCCGCGCACGCTCATGCGATACCCGCGGCAGCAGTCGTACAGTTGGCGTTTGTTAGCATCATCCCCGGATTCTCCGACAATCACGCCCCTGATGTTCAAACTCTGGAAGAAAAAGCCGCAGGAGGATGCCGCCCGGCCGATGCCAGCGGCCGCCGTGGATGCACCGGCATCAGCGCCCGCGCCCGTCCCGCTTGCCGCCGCGCGCGGCTGGCGCGAGCGTCTTGCCGACAGCGGCTTCGCGCGCGGCCTGGCCGGACTGTTCAGCCGCAACGCGCGTCTCGACGATGCCCTGCTCGACGAGCTGGAAACCACCCTGATCAGCGCCGATGTCGGCGTCGCCACCGCCAGCGCGCTGGTCGAAGACCTGCGCCAGCGCATGCACCGGCGCGAGTTCGCCGATGCCGACGCGCTGCTCGATGCGCTGCGCGTCGCGCTGCTGGCGCTGCTGGCGCCCGTGGCGCGGACGCTGCAGCCGACCGGCGCCAGTCCCTTCGTGGTGCTGGTGGTCGGCGTCAACGGCGTCGGCAAGACCACCACCATCGGCAAGCTGGCACGCCGCTGGCGCGACGAGGGCCGCGAGGTGCTGCTGGCCGCCGGCGACACCTTTCGCGCCGCTGCCGTGGCGCAGCTGCAGGCCTGGGGCGAGCGCAACCAGGTCACGGTGATCGGCCAGGGCCAGGGTGCCGATGCCGCCAGCGTGATCTACGACGCCCTGCAGGCCGCGCGCGCGCGCGGCATCGACGTGCTGATCGCCGATACCGCAGGACGCCTGCACACGCAGGGCGGGCTGATGGACGAACTGGCCAAGATCCGCCGCGTCCTTGGCAAGCTCGACCCTGCGGCACCGCACGAGGTGCTGCTGGTGATCGACGGCACCACCGGCCAGAATGCGATCAGCCAGGTGCGCCTGTTCCGCGAGGCCGCGGGTGTCAGCGGACTCGTCGTCACCAAGCTCGACGGCAGCGCCAAGGGTGGCGTGGTGTTCGCGCTGGCGCGCGAATTCGGCCTGCCGATCCGCTACGTCGGCCTCGGCGAGAGCGCCACCGACCTGCGCGCGTTCGATCCGCAGGCATTCGTCGACGGGCTGCTGCCCGAGCGCCTGGGCGCCGGCTGAAGCGCATGCGCCCGCGTCCGCGCACGCTGTTGATCGCCGCCGGCCTGCTGGCGCTGGCCCTGCTCGCGGGCGTGCTGATCGCGGTGCACATCCTGCTGAAACCGGCGCGCTTCACCGCCCTGCTTGAATCGGCCGCGGGCGCTGCCGGACTGACCCTGCGCCTGCAGCAGCCGGCTGCGTTCGAGCTGTTCCCCCGGCCGGCGCTGGCGCTGGCCGGCTTCAGCCTCACCGTGAACGGCCACAGCGCACCGCTGCTCAGCGCGGCGCGCGGCCGCCTGCGCGTACCGTGGCGGGCGCTGCTGGGCGGCACGCCGACCATCACCCGGCTCGAACTGGATGCGCCGCGCCTCGACCTGGGCGAGCTCGGCCGCTACATCGCCGTACTGCCGACCGGGCGCGCGCCGTTCCTGCCGCGCATCGGCGCCGGCGTCCGCCTGCGCGACGGCAGCGTGATCAACAACGGCCAGACGCTGCTGACCGCGGTCAGCCTCGACACCGGACCGCTGGCCCCCGGAAAACCCTTCACCCTGCGTTTCGCTGCACGCGACAGCAGCGGCGCGTCGCTGACACTGGCACTGGATGCTCTGCCGCACAGCACCCCGACCCTGGTCAGCCTGCAGCCGCTGACTCTGCGCGGGACCGGCCGCACGCCGATTCGGTTCGATCTTGGCGGCATTGCCGACTGGCGTGGCGGCAGCCGTTTCGACCTGCAGCTTGAGGGCCGCTTCACCGATGCCGGCGCGAACGTGCGCACGCTGGATCTTCAGCTCGGCGACGACGGTGTGACGCCGATGCAGGCGCGTGTCGCGATCGCCGGCAGCGGCGAAAAGCTGCAGGCGTCGCTGCAACCGTCCGCGCTGCTGGCATGGTGGTCCCAGCTGCGGTCCGGCAGCGCCAGCGCACCGCTGAGCCTGCCGCCGCTCGCCGGCAATGCTGAGATCCAGCGCTATCAGGCCGGAGGCGTCAGCATCGAAGGCCTCAGCGTACGCAGCGATCCGGCCGCTGCTGCATCGGCGATACCGGCGCAAGCGCCCAGCGCGCGATGAGCGCCATCGCCCGCCCGCTGCTGCGCTGGCATGCACGCCACGGCCGCCACGACCTGCCCTGGCAGCAGCCGCGGACGCCTTACCGCGTCTGGCTCAGCGAGGTGATGCTGCAGCAGACCCAGGTCGCCACGGTGATTCCGTACTTCCGGCGCTTCGTCGCTGCCCTGCCCGATCTGCCCGCGCTGGCGGCTGCCGATTCCGACCAAGTGTTCGCGCTGTGGTCGGGTCTTGGTTATTACCGCCGCGCGCGCTTTCTGCATGCCGCGGCGCGACTCTGCGTCGAGCGCCACCACGGCGAACTGCCGCGCGACTTCGATGCCCTCGCGGCGCTGCCCGGCATCGGCCGTTCGACCGCGGGCGCGATCCTCGCCCAGGCCTGGGACCTGCCGTTCACGATCCTCGACGGCAACGTCAAGCGCGTGCTCGCCCGCTTGCACGGCGTGCACGGCTGGCCGGGCGATGCCGCCGTCGGCCGCGAGCTGTGGGCGCTGGCCGAGCGGCACACGCCGCGCCGGCGCGCCGGCGACTACGCGCAGGCGATCATGGACCTGGGCGCCACCGTCTGCCTGCCGCGCACGCCGCGCTGCGCCGATTGCCCGCTGGCGGCACTGTGCGTCGCGCTGCGCGAGGGCCTGACCGCGCAACTGCCGCAAGCGCGGGCGGCGAAGGTCCTGCCGCAGCGACACGCGGTCCTGTTGCTGCTGCGCGACCGCAGCGGCCGCATCCTGCTCGAGCGCCGCGACGGCGCCGGCGTCTGGTCCGGACTGTGGAGTCTGCCGCACGCCGACGATGCCGCCGCCGCGCGCGCGCTGGCCGCGCGCCACGCCATGATCGACACTGTCCGCGAACAGGCGCTGCCGTCGTTCCGGCACACTTTCAGCCATTACCATCTGCAGGCATCGCCGCTGCTGCTTGACGGCGCCGAACCGCACCGTGCGGTCGCCGATGCGCCGACGTGGCGCTGGTCGCTGCCGCATGACGCGCTCGCGTTCGGACTGCCGGCGCCGGTGCGCCGGCTGCTGATTCAGCTTTCGGAGAACCCCGCATGACCCGCACCGTGCACTGCGCCCGTCTCGGCCGCGAAGCCGAAGGCCTCGCCTACGCGCCGTGGCCCGGCGAACTGGGCCGGCGCGTGTACGAACACATTTCCCGCGAGGCGTGGCAGCAGTGGCTGGCGCACCAGACCCTGCTGATCAACGAGAACCGGCTGAGTCCGCTGGAACCCAAGACGCGCAGCTTCCTCGCCGCCGAGATGGAAAAGTTCCTGTTCGGCGGCGAGACCAGCAAGCCTGCCGGTTACGTGCCGCCCGAACCCGACGCCGCCGGCTGAGGGGCTGCCGGTTTCCGCGGATCGGCGTTCAGACCGGCCTTGCGCATGGCCAGATAGTCCACCGGCCGGATCGACTCGATCTGGCACGGCTGTCCCTGCACGTGCACGTAATCGAAACGGGCGCGGATCTGGTGCATGTGCGACTCGATCCCGATGCCGTTGGTCCAGCTCAGGTTGACGCAGGGCTTGGCCACCTGGAACAGATAGACCTTGTTGACGCCGGTCCAGAGCGCAAAGTGGGTATCGCCCAGCGGCTGCCAGCCCTGCTGCTGGAAGTAAACGATCGAAGCCACCGGCTTGCCGGCAAAACGCTCGAACTTGGCCAGGTTCTCCGCCTGCACCTTGGCGGTATCGGCCAGCGCGCCGGACGTGCCGGCAAACACGAGAGCCACCGCGAGCGCGGTGCGAGCGAAAGCGAGACTACGCATGATCGGCTCCTTGACGATGCCGCTGCGGGACGCCGGACCTGCGGCCGCTCCCTGCGATGGCGAGGTCCGGCCAGCGGCTTTGTCGGCGATCATAGCCCTGCGGCGTGGACGCGGCGTCAGCACCGGCGCCCGCATTTCTGCGCCATTCACCGCATGCGGCTTGACGGCCCGCAGCCGCGCGGCTGTAATACGCGGCTCCCGCGCCTGCGCGGGAGTCCCGCAGCGAGCCAGGCCTGGACGTCGAGGCTGGCAACGGCGTCCGCGCGCGCAGCGCGCGCCGTACGGTGAGCGAAGCAAGATGCGGCAAGTGGCCAGGTAGCTCAGTTGGGCGAGTGGCCGCGCTGGGGCGATGCCAGTGGCATCGCCTGCGGTAACGAGCGCCGGAGACAGGAGTCGAAGGCAGGGTTGCTTGACGAGACAAGGAGGTCGAGACTAGCAACGGCGTCCGCGCGCGCAGCGCGCGCCGTACGGTGAGCGAAGCAAGATGCGGCAAGTGGCCAGGTAGCTCAGTTGGTAGAGCAGGGGACTGAAAATCCCCGTGTCGGCGGTTCGATTCCGTCCCTGGCCACCATCCTCGACCGATGCTTACGCCCAGTCACGTACTTGCAACCCCGGCACGCGCTTGAACTCGCGCTCGTTGTTGCTCACGACGACTAGCCCTGCCGCCTTGGCATGGGCTGCGATCCAGAGATCGTTGTTGCCGATGGGCTCGCCCTTCGCTTCCAGTGCGGCACGGATGGCGCCGTAGGCCTGCCCCGCCGCTTCGGGCAGGGGCATGACCGGCACCATCGCAACGAACTCCTCAAGCAACGCAAACACCTGATCGCGCTGGCGGCTCTTCTCGGCACCGTAGCGCAACTCGCCCCAGGTGATGACCGAGATTACGGCCTCGCCCGGTTTGAGCTTGCGGAAGCGCTCCAGCACCGCGGGCGGCCGCTGCCGCTGGATGTAGACGCATAGGTTGGTGTCGAACAGGTAGCGCGCGACCATTACAGCTCCTTGCGGCGCTGCGGCGATGTGTCCCGGCGGCCGCCGGGCAGGAAATCGTCGGGCAGCCGCGTCAGCAGCTCGAATGCGCGTTCTAGACCCCCGGCTGGCGCGCGCAGCACGATCTCCTCGCCCCGCCGGAAGATTTCGACCTCGGACGTATTGACGCGGAACTCCTTGGGCAGGCGCACGGCCTGGCTGTTGCCGGACTTGAAGACGCGAGCGGTGGCCATGGCGGGTGCTCCAAATGTATATACATACAAGTATACGCATACTGCAGCACGGCGCTACCGGATCAAGCCGACGGAATCGGCGCGAACCGCATGCCGCGCGTGCCGGACTCAACCGGCATTGAAAGTGCCGTGACCTGACACAACGAGAGCTGGCAATCGCCGCAAGTTGATGATTTAACCGCTGCTTCTCGAATATTCAGGCTCCGCTGAAAAATCTCCGCGCCGGCGGTTCGATGCGATGTGTATGATACACACGATGAACAGCGCCGACGTGATCACCCGGCTCACCAAGGAAGGTTGGACCCGCGTCGGCGGCAAAGGTGACCACCAGAAGTTCAAGCATCCGGGCAAGCCCGGCCACGTTGTCCTGCCCCATCCGCGCAAGGATCTTCCAGTCGGCACGCTGCGGAATATCTTCCGCCAAGCCGGCTGGGAGTGGAGGTAACCATGCTGTACCCGGTCTATGTACACGTCGGCGATGCGGAGCACGCGCACGGCGTAACGATCCCCGACTTTCCGGGGTGCTTCTCTGCGGCTGACTCGTGGAACAATCTACCGGCCAAAGTCCAGGAGGCCGTGGAGGTCTACTGCGAAGGCGAGGACATGGAGATCCCCGCGCCATCCTCGCTGGATGACCTCGTGCGATCCGCCGACTACACCGGCGGCATCTGGATGGTGGTGGACGTCGACACGTCCAGGCTCGACACGAAGGCCGAGCGGATCAACATCACGCTGCCGGCGCGCTTGCTGCGCATCATCGATCAGTATGTCGAGTCGACCCGTGGCAACCGCTCGGCCTTCCTGGCCGAAGCGGCGATGCTTCAAGTGCGCGCAGCCGCCAATGCTCCCAAGCGTGCGGCTGGCAAACCGGCTGTGAAGAAGAAAGCCGCGAAAAAGGCAGGCGTTGGCCCGGTGAACAAGCAGCGCGCCGCCAAGATGCTGAAGCGCGTGAGCACTGCACAGCACGTGCGTGCCGCGGTGCGCCGCAAGGTCTAGAACAAGCTGACTGCGTCTGCTGCCGGGTGAGCTGGCCTGGGGATCGCAAGCGCGTCCTGCCTATGGCGCGCTGGACACCTTCACGCGCGGGTTTTCTCGAGCAGGTCAATGCTCTCCTGCGCCGTGCCGGTTTCGCCCAATCTCGGGAAGATGCGCGTGATGCTGTTGCCGTGAGCATCAGGATTCCTGTCGGTCATGGCGTCCACGGCGAGGGTGACGTTGAACCCGAGTTCGTACGCCTGACGTGCGGTCGACTCGACGCCGATGCTGGTAGCGACGCCGGTGATGACGACCTGCGTGACGCCCAGCTTCTTCAGGTGCTCATCGAGGTCCGTGTCCGTGAACGCTCCCCACGTCCGCTTCGTCGCCGTGTGATCGCCCGGCTGCCGGTTCAGCTCGGGGATGAGATCGGCCCAGTCGGCGGGAAGCGCCCCAAGGTTGCGAGCCTGTTCCGTTCGGCCCGGTGCGCCAGCGGCGACATTGACGAGCACGACAGGCAAGCCGTGGCGGCGGAACGCATCAGCCAGCGCGCCGGCTTGCCTCGCGACCCCGGCGACCGGGTGCACCGTCGGGAGAGCAGCGATGCCTTTCTGCAGATCGATGACGATGAGAGCGGTCTTGGGGTCGAGCGTGGTGACTGGCATGGTGTTTTGCTACTGTCGACTGGGGGCCGCCGCGAGCCCGGAATGGGGCCTCCCTGCGCGTGTGCCCGCACGTTCAGCGGGCAACAAGGCAACAGGTGTAACGTAGATGCGTTGCCGGAGAAGTGTCACATGAACCGCTACTGCCTGACCTTGATGGCGTTGATCCTGGTTGCGCCGGCTTGGGCGGACGGCGTGAAGGCACCCACCACTCCGATGCTGGATCTCAACCTCCCTCCGCAGCCTTACGCGCCCTTCATCCCGCCCGCCCATTCCTCTTCGCCGCCGGACGCAGGCTGGAGCATGCCCGCTTCCTCTGCCGATACTGCCCGGCGGCATAGCGACCTGAATGATTCGAAACCCCTGGTGTGGGGCAGCGTCACCACGGGCGTGGGTTACAGCAAGGCGTTCGGCACCACGACATGGGAAGGCGCCAACGTCAACATGACCAAGCTGTTCGGCAGCGCCGAGCATCCCTTCGCGCTGACGATCGGTGTCAGCACGACGCATGTGCGCAACCTCGGCAATGGCCGCTGGCCTTATTCCTGGGGACGCCAGGAGCCGTAGCCGATGCGGCTTGGCGCCACCTGGCGCGTGCGCGCGCGAACGAGTTGGGCATGGCTACTCGCCCGCGTTGGCTGCTGGGGATTCCCTCTCTTGAGGGTCTCGCTCAAGGGGCCTCGCGCCGCCGCAGCATCTGCACGCCGCGATAGAGCGGGTAACTGGCAAGCAGCGCCAGCAATGCGATCAGGGAGTGACGCGGATCGCTGTGCGCGACGCCGGTCAGGAAAACGACGGCGATCAGCAGTCCGATCCCCGTGGTCCACGGATAACCCCAGGCCCGGTAGGGGCGCAGCGCATCCGGTTCGCGCCGGCGCAGCACGATCAGCGAGACGTACATCAGCAGATAATTCACCACCATCAGCGTGGCGGTGATCGCGAGCAGTGCGTGGAAGGTGCCGGAGAGCAGAAACAGGCCCGCGATCACGGCACTCAGCAACAGGCCGACGACCGGTGTGCCGCCGGCATTGACGATCAGGGCCTGGCGCAGGAACAGGCGGTCACGAGCCATCGCCAGCAGTGAACGTGGCTGCGACAGCAGGATCGAGTTGATCGTGCCCAGCACCGACACCATCACGATGCTGCGAATGATCAGATCGCCGCGCGGGCCGAACAACGCCTGCGCCACCGCGCCGCCGACGAACGGCATGTGCGCCATCTTCGTGATCGGCAGCACCCAGAGAAAGGCCGCATTGAGCAGCAGGTAGACCGTGATGATCAGGAACAGCCCGCGGAACATCGAGCGCGGGATATCGCGGCCGGGGTCGCGCAGTTCCTCGCCGAAGGCAATCACCGCGAAATAGCCGTTGTAGGTGAAGATCACACCCTGCATGGCCAGCACCAGGACGACCAGCAGCGCCATGCCATGGGGCATGGCGACCGTTGCGGAACCCGGCTCGATCGCCGCATGCGGCATCA
>JAJYMF010000309.1 GCA_021787175.1 Pseudomonadota bacterium
CGCTCTGTCATGTTCTACACGCAAGCAATTACTTGCCTGAATGATAGGTAAGTCAATTCTTGCATGTCAAGCACGAGTCAACGATCGCCGAAAACCTTGGGCAGGCCGTCTGCATCGGGTTTTGGTACCCCGTGCACGGTGCGTGCGCAGCGCCGTACGTGACTTCGCGCCGCGCCGCGCCTACAATCCCCGCTCGCCTGTTGAACCTCGCCCCACGATCCTGCCGCGCGCCGGATCGCGGGTCTTGTCGCACCCGGAAGGCGTACCCCCCATGCATGTTCCTGCCCTGCTTGCCCTCGAAGACGGCAGTCTGTTTCGCGGCCAGGCGGTCGGCGCGACCGGCGAGACGGTCGGCGAAGTGGTGTTCAACACCGCCATGACCGGCTATCAGGAGATCCTGACCGATCCGTCCTACGCCCGGCAGATCGTCACCCTGACCTATCCGCACATCGGCAACACCGGCTGCAACGCCGCCGACGCCGAATCCGGTCGCGTGCACGCGGCCGGGCTGATCGTGCGCGACGTGCCGCGGCTGGCCAGCAACTGGCGCAGCGAGGAATCGCTGTCGGATTACCTGCGCCGCCAGGGCATCGTCGCGATCGCCGGCATCGACACCCGCCGGCTGACGCGGCTGCTGCGCGACCAGGGCGCGCTGGCTGGCTGCATCCTCGCCGGTGCCGACGCCGCCGGCGACGCCGGGGACACGCAGGCGCTGGCCGCCGCGCGCGCCTTCCCGGGTCTCAAGGGCATGGATCTGGCCAAGGTGGTCTGCACCCGTGAGCGCTACCGCTGGGAGACCGGCAGCTACGACCTCGACCGCACCGCGTTCGCGCAACCCGCGGCGCGCTTCCATGTGGTCGCCTACGATTTCGGCATCAAGCACAACATCCTGCGCCTGCTCGCCGATCGCGGCTGCGCGCTGACCGTGGTGCCGGCGCAGACGTCCGCGGCCGAGGTGCTGGCACTCAAACCTGATGGCGTGTTCCTGTCCAACGGCCCCGGCGATCCCGAGCCCTGCGACTACGCGATCGCCGCGATCCGCGAATTCCTGGCGCAGCGGCTGCCGCTGTTCGGCATCTGCCTCGGTCACCAGCTGCTGGGCCTGGCGGTGGGCGGCAAGACGCTGAAGATGAAGTTCGGCCACCACGGCGCCAACCACCCGGTGCAGGAGCTGGCCAGCGGCCGCGTGCTGATCACCAGCCAGAACCACGGCTTCGCCGTCGACGAGGCGACGCTGCCGGCCCGCGTGCGCGTCACCCACCGCTCGCTGTTCGACGGTTCCAATCAGGGTATCGAAGTCACCGACGCCCCGGCGTTTTCGTTCCAGGGCCACCCGGAAGCCTCACCGGGTCCACATGATGTTTCGGGGCTGTTTGATCGCTTTATCAAAACGATGGTGTCCGCGAAGGACGCCAAGGTCGCGAAGGGAGCTTGAGTTGGAGCAACGGCTTTCCGAGCGGGTCATCGGCTGCGCGATTGAGGTCAGCCGTGAACTCGGTCATGGCTTTCTCGAACGTGTGTACGAGGCTGCGTTGGCGGTAGAACTGAAGCGGGCGGGTATCGCGTTCCAGAGGCAAAAGTCCTTGCCGGTGCAGTATCGCGGCGAACCGGTGGGCGATTACGTATGCGACTTCGCGGTGGGCGACAAACTCATTGTGGAGATCAAGGCGTTGCGTGCGCTGACATCCGAGCATGAAGCGCAAGTGCTCAACTATCTGAAAGGCTTGTTGCTCAACTTCGGGAGCCTGCGCCTTGGCGTCCGGCGTGTGGTACGGGGTCACGATGATGCCCATCCCATCTGAAATTTTGCGTCCTTCGCGCTCTTCGCGGACAAAAACAACATGCCCAAACGCACCGACCTCAAAACCATCCTGCTGATCGGCGCCGGCCCGATCGTGATCGGCCAGGCCTGCGAGTTCGACTACTCCGGCGCGCAGGCGTGCAAGGCGCTGCGCGAGGAGGGCTATCGCGTGGTGCTGGTCAACTCCAACCCGGCGACGATCATGACCGACCCGGAGATGGCCGACGCGGTCTACATCGAGCCGATCACCTGGCAGACCGTGGAGCGGATCATCGCCAAGGAGCGCCCCGAGGCGCTGCTGCCGACCATGGGCGGGCAGACCGCGCTGAACTGCGCGCTGGATCTGGCCGACCACGGCGTGCTGGAAAAGTACGGCGTCGAGCTGATCGGCGCCTCGCGCGAGGCCATCCGCATGGCCGAGGACCGCGAGCTGTTCCGCGTGGCGATGCAGGAGATCGGCCTCGAGTGCCCCCGGGCCGAGGTGGCGCGCTCGCTGGAACAGGCGCTCGACATCCAGACCCGCGTCGGCTATCCGACCATCATCCGCCCCAGCTTCACGCTGGGCGGCAGCGGCGGCGGCATCGCCTACAACCGCGAGGAGTTCGAGGCGATCGCCGCGCGCGGCCTCGAACTGTCGCCGGTGCACGAGGTGCTGATCGAGGAGTCGGTGCTGGGCTGGAAGGAGTTCGAGATGGAGGTGGTCCGCGACCGCGCGGACAACTGCATCATCGTCTGTTCGATCGAGAACCTCGATCCGATGGGCGTGCACACCGGCGACTCGATCACCGTCGCCCCGGCGCAGACGCTCACCGACAAGGAATACCAGCGCCTGCGCGACGCCTCGATCGCGGTGCTGCGCAAGATCGGCGTCGACACCGGCGGCTCCAACGTGCAGTTCGGCGTCAACGCCGACGACGGCCGCGTGGTGGTGATCGAGATGAACCCGCGGGTGTCGCGCTCCTCCGCGCTGGCGTCCAAGGCCACCGGCTTTCCGATCGCCAAGGTCGCGGCGAAGCTGGCGGTCGGCTACACGCTGGACGAACTTCGCAACGAGATCACCGGCGGTCTGACCCCGGCCTCGTTCGAGCCGAGCATCGACTACGTGGTCACCAAGATTCCGCGCTTCGCCTTCGAGAAGTTTCCCGCGGCCGACGCGCGCCTGACCACGCAGATGAAGTCGGTCGGCGAGGTGATGGCGATCGGCCGCAGCATGCACGAGTCGCTGCAGAAGGCGCTGCGCGGGCTGGAGACCGGCAAGACCGGGCTCAATCCGACCGGGCTCGACCTGGCCAGCGACGAGGGCCGCGTGCGGCTGAAGCGCGAGCTGCGCGAGCCCGGCCCCGAGCGCGTGTTCTACGTCGCCGATGCCTTCCGCGCCGGGCTGACGCTGGAAGAGGTCTACGCGCTGACCCACATCGACCGCTGGTTCCTGGCCGCGATCGAGGACCTCGTCGGCGAGGAGAAGGCCGTGCGCGCGCAGGGTCTGCCGGCGCTGGACGCGGTGCGTCTGCGCGAGCTCAAGCGCATGGGTTTTTCCGACGCGCGTCTGGCCGAGCTGGCCGGCACCGACGAGGCCGCGCTGCGCCATCTGCGCCGCGCCTTCGGCGTGCGCCCGGTGTACAAGCGGGTGGATTCCTGCGCCGCCGAGTTCGCCACCTCGACCGCCTATCTCTACTCGACCTACGAGGAAGAGTGCGAGGCCGACCCGACCGCGCGCGACAAGATCATCGTGCTCGGCGGCGGACCCAACCGCATCGGCCAGGGCATCGAGTTCGACTACTGCTGCGTGCACGCGGCGCTGGCGCTGCGCGAGGATGGCTACGAGACCATCATGGTCAACTGCAATCCGGAGACGGTGTCCACCGACTACGACACCTCGGATCGCCTGTATTTCGAGCCGCTGACGCTGGAGGACGTGCTCGAGATCGTCGATCTGGAGAAGCCCAGGGGCGTGATCGTGCAGTACGGCGGGCAGACGCCGCTGAAGCTGGCGCGCGCGCTGGAGGCCGCCGGTGTGCCGATCATCGGCACCAGCCCCGACTCGATCGATCTGGCCGAGGACCGCGAGAGGTTCCAGCAGATGGTCCAGAAGCTGGGCCTGAACCAGCCCGCCAACCGCACCGCGCGCAACGCCGACGAGGCGCTGGCGCTGGCGCGCGAGATCGGCTATCCGCTGGTGGTGCGGCCGAGCTACGTGCTCGGCGGGCGCGCGATGGAGGTGGTCTACGACGACGCCGACCTGGCGCGCTACATCCGCGAGGCGGTCAAGGTGTCGAACGATTCGCCGGTGCTGCTCGACCGCTTCCTCGATCACGCTGTCGAGGTCGACGTCGACGTGATCGCCGACGCCGACGGCGCCGTGCTGGTCGGCGGCGTGATGGAGCACATCGAGGAGGCCGGCGTGCACTCCGGCGACTCGTCGTGCTCGCTGCCGCCGTATTCGCTGTCGCCGGCGCTGCAGGACGAACTGCGCCGCCAGGTGACGCTGATGGCGCGCGAGCTCAAGGTCTGCGGCCTGATGAACACGCAGTTCGCTATCCAGGGCGAGACGGTGTTCATCCTCGAGGTCAATCCGCGCGCCTCGCGCACGGTGCCGTTCGTGTCCAAGGCGACCGGCGTGCCGCTGGCCAAGATCGCCGCGCGCTGCATGGTCGGCCGGTCGCTGGCCGCGCAGGGCGCCGTGCGCGAGGTGATCCCGGCCTACTACTCGGTCAAGGAAGCGATCTTTCCGTTCCTCAAGTTCCAGAACGTCGATCCGATCCTCGGCCCCGAGATGCGCTCGACCGGCGAGGTGATGGGCGTGGGCCGCAGCTTCGGCGCCGCGTTCGCGCGGGCGCACGAGGCGGCCGGGATCAAGGCGCCGCCGGTGGGCAAGGCCTTCCTGTCGGTGCGCGACGCCGACAAGGAGCGCCTGCTGCCGGTGGCGTTCGAGCTGCTGCGGCGCGGCTTCAGCCTGGTCGCGACCGCCGGCACGCAGCGGTATCTCGACCAGCATGGCGTTGCCTGCGAGCGCATCAACAAGGTGCTCGAGGGCCGGCCGCACATCGTCGATCTGATCAAGAACGGCGAGATCGTGTTCATCGTCAACACCACCGAGGGCAAGCAGGCGATCGCCGACTCGTTCTCGATCCGCCGCGACGCGTTGCAGCAGCGCATCACCTACTCGACCACCATCTCCGGCGCGCGCGCGCTGCTGCACTCGCTGGACTATCGCGAAGGCGGCGCCGTGCATGCGCTGCAGGAACTGCACCAGGAGCTGAACGCATGAAGCGAGCCCCGTTGACCCAGCGCGGCGCCGAACGCCTGCGCGCCGAACTCGAGCGCCTCAAGGGCGTCGAGCGTCCGCGCGTGATCCACGCCATCGCCGAGGCGCGTGCGCACGGCGACCTCAAGGAAAACGCCGAGTACCACGCCGCCCGCGACCAGCAGGGCTTCATCGAGGGCCGCATCAAGGAGCTCGAGGCGGCGCTGTCCTACGCCGAGGTGATCGACATTTCGCGGCTGGGCGCCGGATCGCGGATCGTGTTCGGCGCCACCGTCGAACTCGAGGACGAGGCCAGCGGCGACCGCATCACCTACCAGATCGTCGGCGACCTCGAAGCCGACATCAAGCAGGGACTGATCGCGGTGTCGTCGCCGTTCGCGCGCGCGCTGATCGGCAAGAGCGAGGGCGACAGCTTCGAGTTCCGCGCACCCAACGGCGTGAAGAACTACGAGATCGTCGGCGTCCGCTACGCGTGATCGCCTTCCGCGACTTCGCGCTGCGTCAGGGCGGCCGGCTGCTGCTGTCCGGCGTCGACGCGGTGCTGCACGCCGGCAGCCGGGTCGGCGTGGTCGGCCGCAACGGCAGCGGCAAGTCCAGCCTGTTCGCGGCGATCCAGGGCCGGCTCGAGGCCGACGCCGGCAGCCTGGACCTGCCCGCGGGCCTGCGCCTGGCCGCGGTGGCGCAGGAAACGCCGGCTTTGCCCGATGCCGCCATCGACTACGTGCTGGGCGGCGACGTCGAGCTCGCCGCGGCCCTTGACGCGGAGGTCGATGCACAGGCGTGCGGCGACGACGCGGCGCTGGTGGCGGCGCATCTGCGCATCGAGGCGCTGCACGGCTACGACGCCCGCGCCCGCGCCGCGCGGCTGCTGCACGGCCTCGGCTTCGCCGCCGACACTCATGCGCGCGCGGTGGCGACCTTCTCCGGCGGCTGGCGCGTGCGTCTGAACCTGGCGCGCGCGCTGATGGCGCCGTCCGACCTGCTGCTGCTGGACGAGCCGACCAACCACCTCGATCTCGATGCCGTGCTGTGGCTGGAGGAATGGCTGCGGCGCTACCCCGGCACCCTGCTGGTCATCTCGCACGACCGCGATTTTCTCGACGGGGTGATCTCGCACACCCTGCATCTGCACGAGGGCAGGGCGCGGCTGTATGCCGGCGATTACACGGCCTTCGAGCGCCAGCGCGCCGAGCAGCTGCGCCTGCAGCAGATCATGCACGACAAGGAACAGGCCGAGCGCGCGCATCTGCAGTCCTTCATCGACCGCTTCAAGGCCAAGGCCACCAAGGCCAGGCAGGCGCAATCGCGCATGAAGCGGCTGCAGAAGCTGGCCGGTACCGAGGCGGTGCGCGCCGAGCGCGCGCTGCATTTCGAGTTTCCGCAGCCGGCGCGGGTGCCGACGTCGCTGCTCCAGCTCACGGGCGTGGATGCCGGTTATGCGCGGACGCCGGTGCTGCGCCAGGTGCGCTTCGCGCTGCAGGCCGGCGATCGCATCGGACTGCTGGGCGCCAACGGCGCCGGCAAGTCGACCCTGGTCAAGACCCTGGTCGGCGAACTGCCGCCGCTGGCCGGCGAGCGCGTCGCGCACAAGGACCTGCGCGTCGGCTATTTCGCCCAGCACACGGTCGAGAGCCTGCGCGCCGGCGCCAGCCCGTTCGACCATCTGCGCGAACAGGCGCCGCAGGCGACAGCCCAGGAAGTGCGCGACTGGCTGGGGCGCTGGGATTTCGCCGGCGATCGCGCCTTCGAATCGGTCGACGTGCTGTCCGGCGGCGAACGCGCGCGCCTGGCGCTGGCGCTGATCGCCTGGACCCGGCCCAACCTGCTGCTGCTCGACGAGCCCACCAATCATCTGGACCTCGACATGCGCGAGGCGCTGGCCGACGCGCTCAACGACTTCCCCGGCGCGCTGGTGCTGGTATCGCACGATCGCCATCTGCTGGGCCTGGTCTGCGACGGTTTCTGGCGCGTGGCCGACGGCGCGGTGACCGCGTTCGACGGCGATCTCGACGACTACGCGCGCTGGCTGCGCGGGCGGGACGCCGTCGCGACCTCGCCGCAGGGACGCAACGACCCGCAGGCATCCGGCGCCGGTGCCGCCTCGTCGCGCGAGCGTCGCCGCGACGCTGCCGGTCAGCGCGAGCGTCTGCAGCCGCTGCGCCGGCAGCTGCAGCGCGTCGAGCAGCGTCTCGCCGCGATCACCGCCGAGTGCCGCGACATCGAGCAGCGTCTGGCCGATCCCGCGGTCTATGCCGGGGACGGCAGCGAGGGCACCCAGCTCGGCCAGGCGCTCGGCGCGCTGCGTCGCGAACAGGGCACGCTCGAAGCCGAGTGGCTGCAACTCTACGAACAGATCGAGGCGGCGTCGGCTTGACCGTGCCCCCGCGACCGATAGGCTGAGCGCATGGCCACGCTGCGCGTGCTGCTTCCCGCCCTGTCGCGCTGCGCCGACGATCCGCTGCTGCGCGACTGGCTGCGTCGCGGCGATCGTCTGCCCGCGGCCGCACCGGGCCGGGAATCCGTCCTGCGCGAGGCGTTCGAATGGCCGGGCAAGACCCTGCCCGCCGCCGCGTTGACGCGCGAGGCGCTGGCCGGTGATGCCGGCGATACCCCCTGGCTGTGCGCCGATCCCGCGCATGTGCAGCCGGACCTGGCCGGCGCGCGCATGCTCGCCTGCGGCAGTCTCGATCTCGATGCCGGCGAGGCAGCCGAACTGGCGGCGCCGCTGCGTCCGCTGTTCGGCGATCAGGGGCTGCTGCTGGAGCTGACCGAGCCGGCGCGCTGGCACCTGCGCCTGCAGCGGGGCACGCCGGTGCCGGACTTCGATCCGCCCGCCGTGGTGCTCGGCGCCGACCTGCTGGCGCACCTGCCCGCCGGCCCCGACGGACGCCGCTGGCGCGCCCTGTTCAACGAGGCGCAGGTGATCCTGCATCAGCATCCGCGCAACGCGCAGCGGCGCGCCGCGGGGCGCATGACCGTCAACTGCATCTGGCTGTGGGGCGGCGGTACCTTGCCGGACTGGGTGCGCAGCACGCAGACACATGTCGTCAGCGAGGATCCGCTGCTGCGGGCGCTGGCGCAGCGCGCCGGCGCCGTGCAGGCATCCGATGTGGCCACGCTGCCGGAGTTGCCGCGCGACGCGCACGGTCTGCTGGATCTGGCGGCTGCCGATGCGGCCCGCCTCGCGGCCGCGCTGGCCGCCGGCGAGGCCGCGCTGCGTCGCGGCCGCATCGACGCGATCGAACTCGCGTCCGGCGACGGCTCTCGTGCGCGCCTGCGGCGCTGGCACCGCTGGCGTTTCTGGCGGCGCGCGTCCTGATGCCGACGCTGACCTTGCGACGACGCCTGCTGCCATCGGTGACGTCAGCGTGGCCACCCGGCGTGCCCGCGGCCCTGCAGCGCGTGTATGCCGCGCGCGGCATCACCGACGCGGCCGATGTCGAACATCGTCTGACCCGTCTGCTGCCGCCGCAGGCGCTGGGCGGACTCGACGTGGCGGTGGCGCTGCTCGCCGACGCCGTCGCGGCGGATGCCGACATCCTGATCGCCGGCGATTACGACTGCGATGGCGCCACCGGCGTCGCGGTCGGCGTGCGCGGTCTGCAGCTGCTGGGCGCGCGCCGCGTGCGCTACGCGGTGCCGCACCGCCGGGTGCACGGCTACGGCCTGACGCCGGCGCTGGTCGCCAGCCTGGCGCCGCTGCCGGACCTGATCGTCACCGTCGACAACGGCATCGCCAGTCATGCCGGCATCATGGCGGCGCGCGCGGGCGGTGCGCGCGTGATCGTCACCGACCATCACCTGCCGGGACCGACGCTCCCCGCCGCCGATGCGATCGTCAATCCGAACCTGCCGGACGATGCCTTTCCCAGCAAGGCGCTGGCCGGCGTCGGTGTGATGTTCTACCTGCTGCTGGCGCTGCGCGCCGCGTTGCGCGAACGCGGCGCCTGGGCGGGGCAGGGTGAGCCCGATCTGGCCGAACTGCTCGATCGGGTGGCGCTGGGCACGGTCGCCGACCTGGTGCCGCTGGACTACAACAACCGCGTGCTGGTCGAGTCCGGCCTCAGGCGCATCCGCGGCGGACGCGCCTGCGCCGGCATCAACGCACTGATCGAGGTCGCCGGACGCCGTGCGGCGACGCTGACCGCGACCGACCTCGGCTTCGCGCTGGCGCCGCGAATCAATGCCGCCGGGCGCATGGAGGACATGCGCCTCGGCATCGAATGCCTGCTCAGCGACGACCCCGACGCCGCTCGCGCGCAGGCCGCCCGCCTGCAGGCGATCAACGCCGAGCGCCGCGAGGTGCAGGCGCTGATGGTGGCGGACGCGCAAGTGATGACGGCGGTCGACGCGATCGGCGACGGCATTCCGGGCGTTGGCGTTGCTCTCTTCGACCCCGCCTGGCACGCCGGCGTGGTCGGCCTCGTCGCGGCGAAGCTCAAGGAGTCGCTGCATCGCCCGGTGGTCGCGTTTGCGCCGGCCGGCGACGGCAGCGACGAACTGCGCGGCTCGGCGCGCTCGATTCCCGGCTTCCACGTGCGCGATGCGCTGGCGGCGGTGGACGCGCAGCATCCCGGCCTGATCCTGCGCTTCGGCGGTCACGCGATGGCCGCGGGTCTGAGCCTGCGCGCAGCCGACTTCGCGCGCTTTGCGCAGGCCTTCGACGCCGTGGCGCGCGGCCTGCTGAGCGACGAGGCGCTGCAGCCCGTGCTGTGGACCGACGGCGGCTTGCAGGACGGCGAATTCAACCTGGAGCTGGCGCGCGCGCTGCGCGACGCCGGCCCGTGGGGGCAGGGCTTTCCCGAGCCGCTGTTCGACAACGTGTTCGAACGGGTGGCCTGGCGTCCGCTGGGCGAGGGCCACTGGCGGCTGACGCTGCGCGCGACGAACGGCGGCGGCACGCTCGAGGCGGTGATGTTCAACGCCGGCCCCGCCGCGCCACCCGCGCGCCTGCGCGCGGCCTACCAGCTCGGCGTCAACGAATGGCAGGGGCGCGAACGGCTGCAGCTGCTGCTGCGGCATGTCGAGCCGGTCTAGTGGTCAGCCGGTCCGTGTTCGCCTTTGCTATGCTCTCGCTCTTTGATTGCCGACCCTTGCCGCCATGATCGAGACCAACCCCATCCAGACGCAGATCGCGGATCTTTCGGCCCGGGTCGCCGCGCTACGGGGGTATCTTTGACTACGAGGCCAAGCGTGAACGCCTCGAGGAAGTCACCCGCGAACTGGAGCATCCCAAGGTCTGGGACGATCCGGCGCGCGCCCAGGAACTGGGGCGCGAGCGCGCCCGGCTGGAGCAGATCGTCGGCGAGATCGGCGGGCTGACCC
>JAJYMF010000448.1 GCA_021787175.1 Pseudomonadota bacterium
ACTGAAATAACCCCTCTTCCCGCAGCGGCCGGCCGGCCCGCAGCAACACGCCGCCGCCGTCCGTGGTGCAGGAGTGCGCCGAGGTGCAGGAGAAATACGTGCGCCCGTAGCCGCCGGTCGCCAGCACCACCGCGTGGCCGCGGAACAGGTGCAGCGTGCCCTCGTTCATGTCCAGCGCGAGCACGCCCACGCAGGCGCCCTCGCTGTCGAAGATCAGGTCGAGCGCGAAGTATTCGATGAAGAAGCGCGCCTGGTTGTTCAGGGCCTGCTGGTACAGCGTGTGCAGGATGGCGTGGCCGGTGCGGTCGGCCGCGGCGCAGGTGCGCTGCGCGGTGCCCTTGCCGTAGTGCGTGGTCATGCCGCCGAAGGGGCGCTGGTAGATCTTGCCCTCCTCGGTGCGCGAGAACGGCACGCCGTAATGCTCCAGCTCGATGATCGCCGGAATCGCCTCGCGGCACATGAACTCGATGGCGTCCTGGTCGCCCAGCCAGTCGGAGCCCTTGATGGTGTCGTAGAAGTGGAAGCGCCAGTCGTCCTCGCCCATGTTGCCCAGCGCCGCCGAGATGCCGCCCTGCGCGGCCACGGTATGCGAGCGCGTCGGAAACACCTTGGTCAGGCAGGCGGTGGCGAGGCCCTTCGCGGCCATGCCCATCGTCGCGCGCAGGCCGGCGCCGCCGGCGCCGACCACGACCACGTCGAACTTGTGCTGCTGGATCTTGTAGCTTTCCATCGGTCTCAGCTTCCCAGCGCGATGCGCAGCACCGCGAGCGCGCAGGCCAGCGCGCCGAGCACCGCGAGAAATTTGATGACGATCTGCAGCGCCAGTGCGAGCCAGCGGGTGTGGACATAGTCCTCGATCACCACCTGCAGGCCGAGCTGCGCGTGCCGGAACATCACCGCAGTGAAGGCGATCATCAGCAGCGCGTTCAGCGGCTGCGCCAGCGCCGCATGGGCGCTGACATAGCCGGCGCGCAGCAGGTCGAGCGTCAGCACCACGAACCAGAGGCCCAGCCCCAGCAGGGCCAGCGCGGTCAGCCGCTGCTGCCACCAATGGCCGACGCCGGCCTGCGCCGAACCCAGTCCGCGCACGCGCGCCAGCGGGGTACGCATGCTGTCGCTCATGCCCCGCCTCCCGGCAGTGCCCAGGCCCAGACGAGGATCGTCAGCAGCAGGCTGCCGATCACGGTCAGCCAGCTGTTGCGCACGAAGGCGGCGGCGGCATAGCCCAGACCGGCGTCCTGCAGCAGATGGCGCACGCCGTTGAGCAGATGGTAGGAAAGCGCCCAGGTCCAGCCGAGCAGCAGCATCAGGCCGAGCGGGCTGGCACAAAAGGCGACGAAGCCGGCGAACGGCGCCGGACCGGCAGCGAGCGTCAGCAACCCTGCGGCCACCAGCAGGGTACCGGCGGCCAACGCAATGCCGGTGGCCCGATGCAGGATCGAACTGACCATCTGCACTTGCCAGCGGTAGATGCCGAGGTGAGGAGAGAGCGGTCGATCCGTCTGTGCCATGGCAAACGATCCTTGGTGAAGGCGCGGTAAGCCCGCATCCGCGACGAATCCAGCGAGCTGCGTGGCCTGGCCGCCGTGCTCAGAAGTCGATGCAGCGCCCGTTCTTCTCCCAATCGCCGTAGCGGGTGGGATCGGGAGGTGGGCGCTTCACCGGTGCAGACGCGACCGTCGCGACGTCCGCAGCAGGGGCGGCGGCGTCAGGGCGCGTGGGCGTTGCGGGCTGTGGGGTCGTCTCGGACATAGGCAGTGCAGCCGCACAAGGGTAATACTTGCGCCCCTCCCAACTCAATCGTCGTGATGCCAACCGACCTGTCCATCAAGACCGCGTGCAGCGATTGGAGTCTGCCTTTCGATGCGCAGGTGTTGCGCATCGAGGGTGCCGACGCGCTGGCCTTCGCCCAGTCGCAGTTCGCGTCCGACCTGCGACAACTCGCCGCTGGCCGCTGGCAATGGTGCGCCTGGCTGGATGCGCAGGGACGCGTGCGCGCGCTGCTGCAGCTGGCACGCACCGACGAGCAGTCGCTGCTTGCACTGCTGCGCGGCGGCAGCGGCACTGCGCTGGCGCAGGACCTGCGCCGCTATATCCTGCGCGCACGCGTACACCTCACGCCGCAGCGTGCATGGCTGCGCGCGCAACCCTTGACCGCCGGCGACAGCGGAGCGGCGGAGCTGGAAACGTCACGCCTGCGCCTGGATGCCGGCACCTACGCACTGGATCTGCATTTTGCCGACCCGAACCTCGCCGCGGATGCCGCCGTCCACGGCGCCGCCGCACTGGCCGCGGTGCGCGCCGGCCACCCCTGGCTGCCCGACGCGGCCCGAGGCGAGCTGCTGCCACCGGCACTGAGCCTGCTGCGGCTGCAGGCCGTGAGCCTCGGCAAAGGCTGCTATCCGGGCCAGGAACTGGTTGCGCGGTTGCATTATCGCGGCGGCCACAAACGCCGCCTGGCACGCGTGCGGCTGCCCGCACCACAGGCTCCGGGCACGGTCGTGAGCTGGCCCGGACACGCTGCCCTGCTGCTCAACGGGGCTGCCGATGCGACCGGATGGGAGGCGCTCGCGGTGCAGTCGGAGTCGACGGCAGCAGCGAGCATTTCAACGCAAACGATTGTTCTTGAAGAATTTTCCGACTAGGTTTCGATCAGGCTCTCAGCCGCACGCCGGCTGAACGGCACGTCGGCGGCACTTGTCCTCGGCGGATTCGCCCCGTACCCTCCGCGCACTCTTTGAACGGTCCGCCGCCTCATGCGACGGACCGGACGCCCTGAACCGGAAGTCCGGATCGCGGCGTCACTGGCCGCAAGGCCAGCCTCATCGGTCCGCCTGGCGGACAGCGGCACAGGCGCTTGATCCCCGATCGCGCCGGCCGCCACCACCCCATCGACGCCTTGGCAACGCGTCTCAAGCAGCTGCGCAGGATGCGCGGCCGGGTCGCTCGACGACCCATTCACAGCGGCTCGAACGAGCGTGCCGCTCCCCCACCAGCGCGGCCGGTCCGGTGCGCATGAAGGAGGTACGACATGAAACTCGCCTGGTTGCTCTGGATGGCGTCCCTGATGCCTCCGCATGCGGCCGATCAGGCCTGCCTGGCCACGACGGTGTATCTCGAGGCGCGCGGCGAACCGACCATCGGCCAGATCGCGGTGGCGGAAGTAGCCATGCGCCGGCGCGAAATGAAGCTGTGGGGCGATACCGTGTGCGATGTGGTGACGGCGCCCAAGCAGTTCGCGACCACCACCACGCCGGGTTCCTATTCGCTCGACAATCTGCAGGCGTGGAATCGCGCCTGGGCCATCGCCGGACAGGCGTTGCAGAACTGGAAGCTGCCGCGCGGCGAACGCACCGACGTGGTGCCGCACGCGGATCACTTCGTCAAGACCGACTCGCCCATGCCCGACTGGGCGCGCGGCACGCCGCTCGCCGTGATCGGCGACCATCAGTTCTACGCGGCCAACTGATACGGACGTCAAGACGTCCAGACGCATCTGCGTCTGGACGTCCGGAAATCACCTCAACGCCGATACACCCGGCCGTCGCGGATCTCGACGTAATCGCCGCTGCGAACGTCCGGATACTCGCGCTGGGTCACGCTGCCCAGGCGCCCGTTGTCGAGCTGGATCAGGATGCGCCATACGGGCACTTGATTGCCGTTGTTGCTGCCGACCGAGTTGCCGATCGCACCGCCGACTACGGCTCCGCCAATCGTCGCCGCCGTGCGGCCGCGGCCGTGACCGACCTGGTTGCCCAGCGCACCGCCGATCACCGCGCCGAGTACGGTGCCGAGGGTGGCGTCGTTCTTCTGGACGTATACCTGCTCGACGTCACGCACGACACCGCAGCGGTCGTAGCAGTAGTTCCGCGGCGGCGGACCCTGTTCGTAACCGTAACCGCCCTGCCGGTAGGGCTGATTGGCGCATCCCGCCAGGGCCAGCAGGGCCAGCGCCGGAATCGCGATTCGACGTGAGGCGTTCATTGCGTGCTCCCCTGCGAAGTCGTTTGCACGGTCGTGATCGGCAGCACCGGCATGCCGTCCTTGACCTCGATGCGCGAACCCGGGTTCTGATCCATCCGCACCTGCTGCACCTGCCCGTTCCAGCGGTATTGCACGTTGTAGGCCACGACGCGCTGTTTGTGCTCGCGCAGCGTGCGGCACTGACGCTCGCTGGTGGTGTACACGTCGTTGCGCTGCTGGCTTTTCTCGATCTGATGGCCGGCGTAGCCGCCACCGACCGCACCGGCGACGGTGGCGAGTGTCTTGCCGCGTCCGCCGCCGACCTGGTTGCCGAGCAGGCCGCCGACCACGGCGCCGAGGCCGGTGCCGATCAGCTGATGGCTGTCGCTGGCCGGCCGCTGGTGCGTCACCTGGATGTCGCGGCACTGCTGCTGCGGGACCGTGTAGTCCTGGGTGATCGGCTGCACGTTGACCACATCGGCGTACTGCGGGCTGTTGGCACCGGCATAGTGCGAGGCAATCACCGCCCCCGCTGCCACGCCGATCACGGCGACACCGACTCCGTACATCATGGGCTTGTTCATGACGACCTCCTGGGGTTTGCACACCCCCGCGTGAGGGGCTTCACCATCGTCGCGCCGATTGCAGCAGGCCTTAGCTGAACCGACGCTACACTGCGAATCATGGCGCGATATTGCAGCGAGCCAAAGCTGATCGCTCTCACCGACAGCCATGCGCATCTCGACGTCGCTGCATTCGACGCCGATCGCGATGCCGTGATCGCGCGCGCGCGCGCCGCCGGCGTGGTGCGGCAGGTCGTGCCGGCGATCACGGCGCCCGGCTGGCCGGGACTGGCGGCCCTCTGCCGGCACCACGAGGGCCTGCATGCCGCTTACGGCCTGCACCCGATGGCCCTCGCCGAACACCGCGAGGAGCACCTGACCGCCCTCCCCGCCTGCCTCGCGGAACACGGCGCCGTGGCCGTCGGCGAGTGCGGACTGGATTTCAGCGTACCGGGGCTGGATCCGGCGCAACAGCTGCGCTACTTCGAGGCACAGTTGGCGATCGCGCGCGAGCAGCGGCTGCCGGTGATCCTGCACGCGCGGCGCGCGCTGGATGCGGTGATCGGCCTGCTCAGACGATCACGCCTGGACCGCGGCGGCGTGGTGCACAGCTTTTCCGGCAGCCCCGAGCAGGCGCTGCAACTGTGGGATCTCGGCTGCTGCATCGGCATCGGCGGACCGGTGACCTACCCGCGTGCGCAGCGCCTGCGCCGGCTGGCGGCAAACATGCCCGCCGAATTTCTCCTGCTCGAAACCGACAGCCCCGATCAGCCCGACGCGGAGCGGCGCGGGCAGCGCAACGAGCCGGCGCGGCTGCGGCGTGTGCTGGCCGAGATCGCGCTGTTGCGTGGCGAATCCGAGGATCGGCTCGCCGCGATCACCCACGCCAACGCGACGCGGCTGTTCGGCCTGCCCGGCACCATACCCGGACCGGCCTGATCCGGTCCGGCGCCGAGACTCGCGCGCCTTGACGAAACACCGGCTTCGTTCCAGCATATAGTTCATCGATGAACTTTTGGCCGATGAAATGCAATCCCTGAGCGACGATTTTGCCGCGATGCAGGCCGGCGTCGATCGAGTGGCGGCCCAGGTGGCCGGCGTGCCGGTGGCCGACGTGATGCTGCTGCGCATGATCAAGCATCTCGGCACCGCGATGGCCGCACGCATGGAGCGCGTGCTGCAGCCCCACGGCCTCGCCGAAACCGACTTCAGCGCACTGATGCAGCTGTTCAGCAGCCCCGACCGCAGCGCATCGCCCGGCGAGCTGTGCGGCCTGATCGCGCAGCGCCCGACCAACATGACCCGCATCGCCGACGCGCTGGTGCGCAAGGGCCTGGCCACGCGCCGGCCCGGCACCGTGGACCGGCGCCGCGTGGTGCTGCGCATCACCGCGGCGGGCGAGCGCTTCGTGCGTGCGCTGCTGCCGCAGATGATCCCCGAGCTCGAGACCGGATTCGCGGGTCTCGGCGCACGCGACAAGCAGCAGCTCGACCGGCTGCTGCGCCGTCTCGCCGCCTCGATCGACGCCACCGCCCAGGACACCGCCCGATGAGCCGCAGCCCCGCTCTGCTGTCCACACTGCTTGCGGCCCTGCTCGCCGGCTGCGCTGCGCCGCCGTCGCGACCGCCGCCGCTGCGCATGCAGGCGCCGCTGGCCGGCGTCCCCGCCGACCGCGCAGCGGCGTGGCCGGCGACCGACTGGTGGACGCGCTACCGCGATCCGCAGTTGGACCGCCTAGTCAGCCAGGCCCTGGCAAACTCGCCCTCGCTGGCTGCGGCAGCGGCACGTGTGCGCGGTGCCGAGGCGCTGGCCGGCGCGCAGGCGGCGCTGGGCGGCGCCCGGCTCGACGCCAATGCCCAGGTCGCACGCCAGCGACTGAGCGAAAACGGCCTGATTCCGCCGCGCTTTCTCGGCTTCACCTGGTACACGCAGAGCGATCTCGGTGTGCAGTTCCGCTACGACTTCGACTTCTGGGGCAAGCGCCGCGCCGAAACCGAATCAGCGCTGGACCAGGCGCGCGCCGCGCTGGCCGAGCGCCACGCCGCGGCGCTGGTGCTGTCGAGCGCGGTGACGGCGGCCTACTTCGGCTGGCAGGCCGATCACGCCCTGCTGGCCGAAGCCCGGCGATTGCAGGCCATCGCCGTCGACCAGCAGCGGATCGCCGACGCGCGCGTCGCGCAGGGCACCGTGCCCGCCGACAGCGCCGATCAGGCCGCGGCGCAGACCGCCGCGACACGCCAGCGCGTCAGCGAATTCGAAGGCGCGCTGGCGCAGGACCGCGCCGGCCTCGCCGCGCTGCTGGGCATCGCTCCCGCCGACCTGCCGGCACTGCAGCCGCGCGCGCTGCCGCAACCGATCGCCGGGTTGCCGGCCGATGCCGGCCTCGACCTGATCGCGCGCCGGCCCGACATCGCCGCCAGCCGCTGGCGCGTCGAGGCCGCCGGCGCGCAGGTCAAGGCCGCGCGCGCGGATTTCTATCCCGACATCAGCCTCGGCGCGCTGGCCGGGCTGTCCAGCATCCGCACCGCGCAGCTGCTGAAATCGGGCAGCCGCGTGTTCGATGTCGCCCCGGCCGTGCATCTGCCGATCTTCGACGGCGGCCTGCTCAAGGCGCGCTACGGCTACAGCCAGGCCCAGCTCGATGCCGCCATCGAGGCCTACAACCAGAGCGTGATCGACGCCGCGCACGAGGTCGCGCGCAGCGCCATCGATGTGCAGCGACTGGCCGCCGAGCGCCGCGAGCAGGCCGCACAACTGGCGGCGATCGAACACCTGTATGCCAACGCCCGCGCGCGCGCGCGTCGGGGACTGACCGATGCCGGACCCGAGCTCGCCATCGCGACACAACTGGCTGCGCAACGCAGCAGCGCGCTGGCGCTGCAGGCACAGGCGCTTGCAGCCGACATCGCCCTGACCAAGGCGCTGGGCGGCGGTTATCGCACCGACGCGCCGCCGCCACCCGGCCCCGCCACGGCCGCCTCCGTTTCCACTCCGGGCAAGGATCCCACGCCATGAATGTCACTGCCAGAGTCTCTGCGCCTGCCGGCGTATCTCTCGGCAAGCGCCGCCGCATCCTGCTGCTGATCGCGGCGGCGTTCATCCTGATCGGTCTGATCTGGCTGGCGCTGTGGCACTTCGTGTTCTCCCTGCGCCAGGTGACCGACGACGCCTACGTGCACGGCAACATGGTCACGGTCGCGGCGCAGGTACCGGGCACCGTCACCGCCGTGCTGGCCGACGACACCGATCGTGTGCTGGCCGGACATCCGCTGGTCCGACTGGATCCGACCGACGCCGATCTCGATCTTGCCCGCGCGCGCCACGCGCTGGCGCAAGCCGTGCGTCAGGTGCGCGGGCAGACCGATACGGCCGCGCAGCTCGATGCCGTGATCGCCGCACGTCGCGCCGAACTGGCGCAGGCGCAGTCGACCCTGGACCGGCAGCTGCCGCTGCTGGCGCAGCGTGCCGTGTCGCCGCAGGAGATCACCCAGCTGCGCGCCGCAGTCGCCACCGCCCGCGCGGGCCTGACCGCCGCCGAACGGCAGGCCGCGGCCGCGCGCGCGGCCGTGGCCGGCATCGACATCATGCGCAACCCGACCGTGCTCGCGGCGCGCGACGCCTTCATCGCGTCGTGGATCGCCGTGCAGCGCGATACCGTGCCCGCACCCGTGTCCGGCTATGTGGCCCAGCGCACCGTGCAGGTGGGATCGCGCATCCAGCCGGGCCAGCCGCTGATGATGGTGATCCCGCTGCATCAGCTGTGGGTGGACGCCAATTTCAAGGAGACCCAGCTGGCCGACCTGCGCATCGGCCAGCCGGCGACGATCGTCAGCGACGTCTACGGCAGCGGGGTCGTTTTCCACGGTCGCGTCGAAGGCCTGTCGCCCGGCACCGGCGCGGCGTTCGCATTGCTGCCGCCGCAAAATGCTTCCGGCAACTGGATCAAGGTCGTCCAGCGCGTACCGGTGCGGATCAGCCTCGACAAGGCGGAGCTCGAGCGACATCCGCTGCGCATCGGCCTGTCCACCACGGTGACCGTGCGCACCACCGACCGCGCGGGACCGATGCTGGCCGCGACGCCACCGTCGCGGCCGGTCTCCAGCACCGGCGTCTTCAGCTACCCGCTGGCGCAGGCCGACGCCGAGGCCGCGCAGGTGATCCGCGCCAACCTCGGCGCCGCGCCCGGCACCCGCTGAGACGCCGATGAGCGCCGACAGCCCGCGCGCCGATCGCCCTCACGACCGCGCGCCGCCCCTGCAGGGCGCCGCGCTGGGCCTGCTGACCCTGGCGATTGCCTTCTCGACGTTCATGGAAGTGCTCGACATCACCATCGTCAACGTCTCGGTGCCGGCGATCGCCGGCAGCCTCGGCGTCAGCCCGGACGAAGGCACCTGGGCGATCAGCTCGTACTCGCTGGCCAGCGCGATCATGCAGCCGCTGACCGGCTGGCTCGCGCGGCGCTTCGGCGAAGTGCGAACCTTCGTGGTCTCGGTGAGCCTGTTCGTGGTGTTCTCGATGCTCTGCGGCTTCGCCACCAGCATGCCGATGCTGGTGACCTTCCGCCTGCTGCAGGGCATGGTGTCGGGGCCGATGGTGCCGCTGTCGATGACCCTGCTGCTGAGCAACTACCCCGACGCCAAGAAGGGCCTGGCGCTGGCACTGTGGGCGATGACCGTGGTGATCGCGCCGATCTTCGGCCCGGTGCTGGGCGGCTACATCACCGACAACTATTCGTGGCCGTGGATCTTCTTCATCAACGTGCCGGTGGGACTGGGTGCGGCGATGGTCACGTACTTCCTGCTGCGGCGGCGCGAGTCCGCCACCGTGAGCCAGCCGATCGACGCGATCGGCCTCGGGCTGCTGGTGATCGGCGTCGGCTGCCTGCAGTTCATGCTCGACAACGGCAACACCAAGGACTGGTTCGCCTCGCCGCTGATCCTGACCCTCGGCATCGTGGCGGTGGTCGCGTTGACCTTCCTGGTGGCGTGGGAGCTGACCGACCGCCATCCGGTCGTCGATCTCACGCTGTTCCGCCATCGCAACTTCGCGACCGGCACCATCGCACTGTCGATCGGCATGTTCGGCTTCTTCGGCATCAACGTGGTGTATCCGCTGTGGCTGCAGACCACCATCGGCTACACCGCGCAATGGGCCGGCCTCGCCACCGCGCCGGTCGGCATCCTGGCTTTTCTGCTGTCGCCGCTGATCGGCAGGAACATCCAACGCCTCGAACTGCGCGCGGTGGCGTCATTCGCCTTCGTGGTGTTCGCCTTCACCGCGTTCTGGTTTTCCCGCTTCACCGTCGACGCCTCATTCGGCGACCTGATCCTGCCGCGCCTGATCCAGGGCATCGGCATCGCCTGCTTCTTCATCCCGGTCAACCAGATCATCCTTTCGGGCCTGAAGCCGCACGAGATCGCCTCGGCTTCGGGGCTGTCGAATTTTTTCCGCACCATCGCCGGCAGCGTGTCGACGGCGGTGACGGTGACGCTGTGGAGCCACCGCGGCGACTATCACCACGCGGTACTGGCCGAGCACGTCAACACGACCAATGCCGGCGCCGTGAGCTATCTCGACAAGCTGCACGCGCTGGGCGCGCCCACGCTGCCCGGCTATGCCATCGTCGACAGCGTGGTCACCCAGCAGGCGCTGACGCTGGCCGTCAACGACGTGTTCTGGCTGTTCGGCTGGATGTTCCTGCTGATGATCCCGCTGCTGTGGCTGGCGCGGCCGCCGTTCGGCAATGCCGGCGCCGAAGCCGTGCATTGACGGCCCGCGAGCCGGGGCTCGGGGGCTCGGGGGCTCGGGGGCCGGAGGCCGGAGGCCGGGAGCCGGGAGCCGGGGGGGGGGAG
>JAJYMF010000381.1 GCA_021787175.1 Pseudomonadota bacterium
TTGCTGCTCGATCCCATTCGCATGGTGGTTTTCTGTCGATTGGGCTCAACGCTGCAGGAACGGATGCGGGCGCTGCCGGAACAGGCGCAGGTAGCGCCGTGCCGTGGCGATCAGGAGCACCGCCAGCAGCGCCCAGCCGGCGGCCAGTGCGGGCAGCATCCAGCCGGGCAATGCGTCGTGCGCGCGCGGTCCGCCGATCGCGTAAACCATCAGCGGCGTCAGCAAAGCCATGACACCGATCAGCCCGCCGGCGCCGACGAGGTAATGCCACCACCGTCGCCTGTCGGCCGAGTGGCCAGACAGCACATAGAGCATGCCGGCTGCGCTGCCCAGGCCACTGATGACGGCAAGCAGCAACGTCACCGGCAGACTGGCGCGAGGCGCGTGCAGCAGCAGCAGCAGGGCCGGCAGCGCTGCTACCCCGCCCAGGGCCACCCGCAACGTGCTGATGCCAAGCGTCGCGCGCAGCAACGTCCGTCGGGCCTGTGCGGCATGGCCCAGGCCGGGCAGCAGGGCCAGTTCGCCAATCTCGCTGTCGCGCTTGCCTGCGTACAGCAGATGCAGGCGCGCGTACGACATCACGGGGACCATCACGGCGCCGAAGAAGATCAACCAGAAGATGCCGGCGAGTGTCAGGGAGTGCGTCGGCTGGTAGGACGCGGCGATGGCCATGATGACCGCCGCCACACCCGCGAGCAGTGCCTGATGCAGACGCGTCTGCCGGCTCAGCGGAGCGAACGGCGGACCCAGCCACACGCGCAACATGCGCGCGGGCTTCGCGCGTTGGTCGAAGTTTGCCTGCGGGCGCACGGCGATCCAGGTCTGACCGTGGTCCGGCAGGCTGGCGGCATGGAGCCAGCCGCTGGAAAGGCCGCCGCCACGGCAGCGCAGGCGCAGCACCATCGGCGTCTGCCAGGTCTTCAGCCGGGCGGGGTCGATGCCCAGCAACCAGCGCCAGCAGCCGATCGCCATCAGGGCAAACAATGCCGCCCACCATGCGGCGAACCGCGTGAAACCCGCATCGCCCATACTGGGCCAGCCCAGCGCCGGTCCCAGGTGATTCGCGACCAGCGGGAGAAAACCGATCCACATGGACGCCGCGAGTGGCAGCCAGGCCCAGAGCAGGCCGACGCCCGCGCAGAGGACGAGCAGCGCCAGCACCTGCAGGAATGGCACGCCACCGAGGCCGATGATCACAGCCGGCAGCAGCACCGTCGCCAGCAGGGTGAGGCCGAAGCTGCCCGCGATGAAACGCGATGTGCCGGGAAGACGGCTATCGCGCAGATCGCGCTGCAACAGCACCAGGCGGCCACCCACGAAGGCCCACCAGAAGGCGAATCCGATGCCGAGCATTATCGGCATTGCATAAATCGCCCGATGCCTGTGCGGGCTGAACAGCTCGACAGCGAGCCCCCCGAAAGCCGCCAGCCCCACGAACGCCACACTCAACCAGCGCGAATTGCGATCGGCGCACAGCCACGCGCCGCGCAAGGAGGCGAGGGCTTTCACTCCGCGATCTCCACGAACAGATCCTCCAGCCCCAGCGCCTCCAGCCGTGCGCCGGGTTGCTGGGCCGCGGCGGGCCAGCGACCGTCGCGCTGCTCGACCACCAGCGACCAGCCGCCGAAGGCCGGCTGCGGACGGCGCGCGAGTTCGCCTTCAATCTTCGGCGGCGCACCGGTGCCCGGCAGCCACAGCCGCGCGCAACGCTCCTTGAGATCGTCCAGCGGCGCCTGCAGCAGCAGGCGGCCCTCGTGCAGAAAAGCCACGTGCGAGGCCACACGTTCGAGGTCGCTGACGATGTGCGTGGAGAACAGCACCGAGGTGCCGGATTCACCGGCGCGCAGCGCGATCTCGCGCAGCAGTTCGCGGCGCGCGACCGGATCGAGCGCGGCGGCGGGTTCGTCCAGCACCAGCAGGCGCGGGCGCACCGCCAGCGCGCGGATCAGCGCGACCTGCTGGCGCTCGCCGGGCGAGAGCTTGGCCAGGGTGCGATCGCGCGGCAGCCGCGCGCGCGCGAGCTGGGCGTCGACGAAGTCCTGATCCCAGCGCGGATAGAACGGCCGCACCAGCGCGAACATCTCGTCCACGCGCAGCCAGCCCAGCGCATCGGGCTGCTGCGGCACGTAGCCCAGCGCCTCCTTGGTCGCGTCGCTCAGGGCCAGGGCAGGATCGCCGAGCACGGTCGCGGCTCCGGAGTCCGCCTCGATCAGGCCCATCAGGATGCGGATCAGCGTCGACTTGCCGGCGCCGTTGCGGCCGATCAGGCCCAGCACGGCGCCCTCGGGCAGGGCGAAATCGACGTCGCGCAACACGGTCTTGCCGTCGTAGCGCTTGCTGAGCCTGTCGCCGCGCAGCGGTGCGGCGTGGTCCTGATTCCAGTTCGGCATCGCGTTCATTCCCCATCCTCCAGCAGTTCACCCAGGCGGCGCAGCACGCGGCTGGCCGGCAGCTCCAGCTCGCGCGCGGCGCGCGCGAGGTCGTGCAAACGGGGTTCCAGCAGGCTCATGCGTTCGCCCGCCGGACGCGCGCGGCGGGTGGCCGCGACCACCATGCCCATGCCGCGCAGGCGTTCCAGCAGGCCCTCGCCTTCCAGCAGGCTGTAGGCGCGCGAGACCGTCATCGGATTGATCGCATGGCGCCCCGCCACGTCGCGCACCGACGGCAGCGATTCGCCCGGCGGCAGCTGTCCGCTGGTGATCATGCGGCGCAGCTGCTCGACGATCTGGCGATAGATCGGCTCGGCGGCACCCGGGGTGATGGTCAGCAGCGAAGCATCCATGTGTATCAATACAACAATACACATAGGGTCTTGTCAAGCCTGCTCTATGGCGTGAGCGGCAAAGCCCGCATGCTCCTGCCGCGGTCGGCGCCGCGCCGGTGCTGGACCGGGCTGGGGAGATTTACGAAATCGTATGCAAGGCGAGTCGCCCGCGTAGAGGGCTGCGCCGCATGCTGGCCGCATTGACATCCACTGCGTGGGGAAGCCGGCGATGGGCCAGGCCCTGGCCGCGATGTTCCACTGGCTGGGCAGCCTGCTGCATCTCAGCCAACCCGCCGCGGCCTGCGTGCCGGCGCCGGTGCCCCCGCTGCCGCCCGCGGCGCTGATCGCGCATGCCGAACAGGCCAGCGGCGGCTATGCCGTGCAGATGGTCACGCGCTGTCGCAGCGGCGAGCGCGTGCTCGAGGTCAGCAGCGTCGGCCGCAGCGGACTGGCAGTGGTGGACCTGCGCCGCGGCGACAACACCCTGCTCGACCTGCGCTGGGACGGCTGGTGGCAGCGCCTGCTGCATCGCACCGAACTGCGCGCCGTCGCGGTTGCGGAACGTCCGCGCCTGGATCTGGTCCAAGCCCTGCAGCGGATCGACGATCCGCTGCACCTGCGCACGGCCCGCTTGCAGTACATTGACGGCAGACCGTGCTGGGTATTCGAGGTGCGTACGGGGGGCAGCCTCGCGCACATGATCGTGGACGGCGACAGCGGCCGCGTCCGCAAGGACGGTGCCTGACCGCAGGAGAGCGCATGCGCATCTTGGTGGTGGAAGACGACAACGAAACCCGCAACTGGATCGCCCGCGGTCTGGCCGAGCAGGGTTATCGCGTGACCGCCGCCGAAGACGGCCACGAGGCGCTGTACCAGGCCACCGAAGGCGACTTCGACGCGCTGGTGGTCGATCGCATGCTGCCCAAGCTCGACGGCCTGGCGCTGGTGCGCGCGCTGCGCGCCGCGGCGGTGCGCACGCCGGTGCTGATGCTGACCGCGCTGGCCGAGACGCCGCAGCGGGTCGAGGGTCTCAACGCCGGCGCCGACGACTATCTGGGCAAGCCGTTCGCCTTCACCGAGCTGGTGGCGCGCCTGCAGGCGCTGGCGCGGCGGCCGCCGCTGACGGTGCAGTCGACCACGCTCGAAACCGACGACCTGCGCATGGATCTGGCGCGCCGCGAGGTCAGCCGTGCCGGCCAGGTGCTCGACCTGACGCCGACCGAATTCCGGCTGCTGGAGTGCCTGCTGCGCAACGCCGGCAAGGTGGTCACGCGCACCATGTTGCTGGAGCAGGTCTGGCACTTCCATTTCGACCCGCGCACCAGCGTCGTCGAAACGCACATGTCGCGCCTGCGCACCAAGCTCGATCGCGGCTACGAGGACGAGCTGATCGAGACCGTGCGCGGCGTCGGGTACCGCGTGCGTGCGTTCCGTCCGCCGGCGTAACACCACCACGCTGTTCCGCCTGGCGTTGCTGCTGGCGACGCTGTTCACCTTCGCCTCGCTGCTGATGGCCGGTGCGCTCTACGTCAGCGTCACCCGCAGCGTGCGCGAACAGCTGCATGACGACATCCGCGCCGATGCCTTGGATCTCGCCGCATTGGCGACGCATCGCGGCGTCGAGGCGCTGCGGCACGAGATCACCGACCGCATCGAAACCGATACCCCGCTGCCGCGCTGGTACGGGTTGTACGACCGTGCGGGCCGGCTGCTGGCGGGCAATCTCGAGGGCGGCGCAGCGACGCCGGGCTGGTCGAAGCGGCCGCTGGCGCTGCGCAACCTGCCGCCGGACGAGGCCGGCCGCGACCACGAGCTAGTGGTGCTGACGCTGGGCGTGGAGGGCGGCGACCGGCTGGCGGTGGGCCGCGACCGCTACTACATCAACGCGCTCGAGGACACCTTCGGCCGCGCCTTCCTGCTGATGATGCTGCTGACGGTCGGCGTCTCGCTGGCGCTGGGCGCCTGGCTGGGCCGCCGCCTGCTGCGGCGCGTCGGCGCGATGGACGCCGTGGCCGGCGCGATCACCGCCGGCGACCTCAGCCGGCGCATGCCGGTCAGCGGCAGCGGCGACGAACTCGACCGCATCGCCGACACGCTCAACCTGATGCTGGAGCGCATCGAGGCGCTGCTGGGCGAGGTGCGCCGGTTGGGCGCCGACATTGCCCACGACCTGCGCACGCCGCTGACGCGGCTGCGCCGCCGGCTCGAGGACGCGCGCCAGCGCCGGCCCGAGGGCGCCGAGCTGGAGGCCACGCTGGAGCGTGCGCTGGGCGAGGTGGACGAGCTGCTGGCGATCTTCGGCGCCCTGCTGCGCATCGCCCGCGTCGAATCCGGCGAGGCGCGCGGAGGTTTCGCGACGCTGGACCTGAGCGCATTGCTCGGCGAGCTGGCCGACACTTACGGCGCGGTCGCCGAAGCCGAGGGCCGCGTCCTCGTCACCACGCTGGCCGCGGACGTGCGCATCGCCGGCGACCGCGAGCTGCTGGCGCAACTGTTCGTCAACCTGATCGAGAACGCGATCCGCCATACGCCCGCCGGCGCCCGCATCGAACTGTCGCTGCGCGTCGTCGGCGATCGTGCGCAGGCCTGCGTGCGCGACAACGGTCCCGGCATCCCCGAGGAGGCGCGCGACGAGGTGCTGCTGCCGTTTCGCCGTCTCGACCGCAGCCGCCACACGCCCGGTTCGGGGCTCGGCCTGGCGCTGGTACGCGCGATCGCCGAGCTGCACGACGCCACCCTCAGCCTGACCGACGCCGGGCCGGGACTCGAGGTGTGCGTCGGCCTGACGCGCGCCTGATACCCAGTTGCGTTCAATCGATACGCTGGGTAGCCCGGATGACGCCTCGTGAGAGGCGCCATCCGGGGCCGTACCCAGCCGGATTCCCGGATTCCGCTGCGCTGCATCCGGGCTACGCGGTTCTCGTGGCTTGATCGCAAACGGGTATGAGAACTCGTGAGGCAATCTGCGGTGCGGCCGGTCGTGCGTTGGACAGTGCCCGCCGCTTCGCCGCGGGGCCGCCCCTCGGCGCGGCGCCGGGCCGCTTGTGCCGCATGCCCCGCGCCGCGATGCTAGGCGGATGCGCATTCTGGTGGTCGAGGACTCGCCGCGGCTGGGCGCGGCGCTGACGTCGGGGCTGACCCGCGACGGTCATCCCAGCGATCTGGCCGCAGGCGGCGCGGCGGCGCTGGCGTACCTCGAACGCTATCCTTACGACGTCGTCGTGCTGGATCTGATGCTGCCCGCGATCGACGGTCTGCAGGTGCTGAAAACCCTGCGTGCGCGCGGCATCGGCAGCCGCGTGCTGGTGCTGTCGGCGCGCGATCAGGTCGACGACCGCGTGCAGGCGCTCAATCTCGGCGCCGACGACTACCTGACCAAGCCGTTTTCCTACGAGGAGCTGCAGGCGCGGCTGCACGCCCTGCTGCGGCGCGGCGGCCAGGGCGACGTCCGGCTGCGCGCCGGCGCGCTGGAGCTGGACCCGCATGCGCGCCTGGTGCAGGTGGCCGGCCAGCCGCTGGCGCTGACGCCCAAGGAGTTCGCCCTGCTCGAGCTGCTGCTGCGCGAGCGCGGCCGCGTGCTCAGCCGCATGGCGATCTTCGAGCGCCTCTATGACGCCACCAGTGCCGCCTCCGACAAGGTGGTCGAAGTTGTGGTCAGCACCCTGCGCAGCAAACTCGCACGGGCCGGTGTCGGCGACCTGATCGGAACCCGGCGGGGGTTCGGCTATGTTCTCGAATAACGGCCGCGTCGGCCGCTGGCTCAACGTCTCGCTGGCGCGGCGTCTGCTGGTGGTGCAGACAGCCGGGCTGCTGCTGCTGCTGGGCGGCCTGTTCTTCATGCTCGATTGGAGCATCGACCGGCAGATCTACGGCCGCATGGACGGCGACCTGCTGGACCACGCACGCAATTACGCGCTGCTGGTCAGCGCCGGCCACGCCGACGAGTTGCCGACGCAGGAGCCCGCCGATCCCGGGGTCCGCACGCGCGAATGGGTGCGCGTGCTGACGCCCGCTGCCCGCCGCGGCGCCGCACCGGCGGGCACGCCCGATCTGGCGCCGCCGCATGCCGTGCAGCCCGGACGGCCGCTGTTCTATGACGTGCCGCTGGGTACCGGGCGCGCCCGCGCCGTGGCACTGGCGTTGCGAGCGCGTGGTCTGCCGCGGGTACTGGTGGTGGCCGAGGATCTCAGCGCCAAGGACTGGCTGGAGCATCGCCTGCACTTTGCGCTGCTGATCGGCGTGGTGCTGGCCTCGGCACTGGGCGCGCTGCTGGCGGTGGCCAGCGTGCGCCGCGGCCTGCGTCCGCTGGATGCCTTCAGTGCGGCGGTGGCGCGGCTCGATCCCGAGCATCTGCCCGAAACGCTGTCGGCGCCCGCATTGCCGCTGGAGCTGGTGCCGCTGCGCCGTGCGCTGGATGCCGCGCTCGCGCGCGTGGCCGCGGCGCTGCAGCGCGAGCGCCGTTTCTCGCGCGACGTCGCGCACGAGCTGCGCACGCCACTGGCCGAGATCCGCATCGCCGCCGAGCTGGCCGAGCGCGAAGCGGCGCCGCCGGCGCGCGCCGCGTTCGCGGCGGTGCTGCAGAGCGCCGAGCGCCTGCAGCGCACCATCGACAGCCTGCTCGCGCTGACCCGTTACGAGGCCGGACTGGCGCAGCCGGAACCGGAGCCGCTGGATCTGGCCGCGCTGCTGGCGCAGCGCGTCGCGCTGGCCTCGCGCCTGGGCGCCGCGCGCGGCGTGCGCTTCGATGTCGCGCAGTGCGGCGAACGCTGGGTGCTGAGCGATCCCGCGCTGCTCGAACGCATCCTCGACAACCTGCTGCAGAACGCGGCGGCGTACGCGTCGCCCGACAGCGTCGTGCAGCTCGACTTTGGCGACCCCGCCGCGCCGCTGCTGCAGATTCGCAACGCCGCGCCCGATCTCGAAGCGGCCGACCTCGTGCATCTCGGCGAACGCTTCTGGCGCAAGTCGCCGGCGCGCGAGTCCGATGTCCACGGCGGCCTCGGCCTGGCGTTGGCGCGCACGCTGGCCGGCGTGCTCGGGCTCGAGCTGCGCTTCAGCCTCGACGCCGGCGCGTTGGTCGCCGAGCTGGGTCCGTTCCGGTCGCTGGATACTT
Source organism: Pseudomonadota bacterium (assembly GCA_021787175.1). Lineage (GTDB taxonomy): Bacteria > Pseudomonadota > Gammaproteobacteria > Xanthomonadales > Rhodanobacteraceae > Metallibacterium. The sequence continues at coordinate 7,878 of JAJYMF010000381.1, forward strand.
GAATGCCGGGGGATGCATGCTGCGCCCTTCGCCACCGCGGCGCTGACGCTGCCGGCGCCGCTGGACGACGCCTGGCGCGGCCTGCTGGCGCGCTTCGGCTGGCTGCAGCGGCTCGAAGCCGCCGCCTGATCCAGGTCAACGCGCATCGCGCTGCCGTCGCGCAGCATGCGTGCATGGATCCTGTCGAAACGCTGCGCGCCCAGCATCGCGCGCTGGATGTCCTGCTGCGTGCGCACCTGGATGCGGTGATCGCGCTCGATTTCGCGAGCGCGCTGACGCACCTGGCGCAGTGGCAGCACGCGTTCGCGCTGCATCAGCACGTCGAGGACGTGGCGCTGATTCCGGCGCTGGGGCAGGTGAGTGCGCCGCGCTGGGGCGCGCACGTCTACGACGCCGAGCACCGGCATCTGGAATCGCTGGTACACGACTACTCCGCACGTTTCGCCGCCGCCATCGCGGCACTTCCCGAAGGCGCCGCGCAGCGGCGCAACGTGGCGCTGGCGATCATCGACTCGGCCCATGTGCTGCGGCATGTCATCGATCACCATCATCAGCGCGAGGAGCAGGCCCTGTTCCTGGAGCTGCCGGACGACGCGCTGGCGCGCGCCGCGCGCGCGGACGGCACCGGGAGCGGCGACTGATACTCGTCTGCGATCAAGCCACGAGAACCGCGTAGCCCGGATGCAGCGCAGCGGAATCCGGGAATCAGGCTGGGTACGACCCCGGATGGCGCCTCTCACGAGGCTCCATCCGGGCTACCCATCGCATCGATTGAACGCAACTTGGTACGGGATCGCGGCGGGCGGAAGGCGACCGGATTTTGCGGGACCGATCGCGCGCACGGCCGTCCTGCGTGCCGGTCCTCCATGGCGTGCGGGCACTCCGATCCGAGCGGCGTTTCGCCTAGAATCGCGGCGACTCCGGACTCCCGCCATGCTCGCCGTCAGCCGCAGCCTCGCCATTCCCGAAGCCGAGCTGGTCGAGCGCTTCCTGCGCGCCGACGGGCCCGGCGGCCAGCACGTCAACCGCACCGAGAGCGCGGTCGAGCTGCGCTTCGACGTGGCGCGCTCGCCGTCGCTGCCGGAGCCGCTGCGCGCGCGCCTGCTGGCGCGCCGCGACCGCCGTCTGACCGCCGCCGGCGTGCTGGTGATCCAGGCGCGCCGTTTTCGCGACCAGACCGCCAATCGCGACGACGCGCGTGCGCGCCTGCTGGCGCTGATCCGCGAGCAGCTGGTGCCGCCGAAGCCGCGCATCGCCACTAGGCCCAGCCGCGGCGCCCGCGAGCGACGCCTCGAGGGCAAGCAGCAGCGCGGGCAGATCAAGCGCAGCCGCCGCCGCGACTGGAGCGGCGATTGATCCCGGCGCTGCCGCGGCCGCGGGATCTGCCGCCGCGCATGCCGCATGGTGATGACCACGCATTCCGCCGCGTCTGCCGCGCCGTGGTGCGCCTGGCCGGCTGGAGGCTGGTCGGCACCTTTCCCGATCGCGGCAAGCTGGTGCTGGTCGCCGCGCCGCATTCGTCGTGGTGGGACGGCGTCTGGGGCCTGCTGGTCAAGGTCGGCGTCGGCGCCGACATCAGCTTCATGGCCAAGCGCGAGCTGTTCGTCGGCCCGCTGGGCTGGCTGCTGCGCACATTGGGCGGCATTCCGATCGATCGCAACGCCGCCGAGGGCGTGGTCGAACAGATGGTCGAGCGCCTGCAGGGTCGCGACGCGCTCTGGCTGGGCCTGACGCCGGAGGGGACGCGGCGCGCGGTGCCGAAGTGGAAGTCCGGCTTCTGGCACATCGCACATCGCGCCGGCGTCGACGTGCTGCCGGTGTATTTCCACTACCCCGAGAAAACCATCGGCGTCGGGCCGCTGTTCACGCTCAGCGACGACATGGATGCCGACATCGCGCGCATCCGCGCCTACTTCACGCCCTACCGCGGTCTCCATCGCGGCGTGTGAGCACGCGCTCTCCTGCCCGTTCACGATCAAGACACGAAAACCGCATGGCCCGGATGCAGCGCAGCGGAATCCGGGAGTGATGCCTCTCGAGCCCCGAATTCCGCCCCCATGGGGCTGCATCGGGGCTACTCATCGCAGCGATTGACGCAACGGGGTATCAGCGCTCCGAGTGCCCCGGCGCGAAATAGTCGCCGCGCGTGAACAGGCCGGGCTTGATCAGATCGACGAACGCGCGCGCCTCGGGCGAGAGATACTTGCCCTTGCGCACCACTTCGATCCGATGCTGATCC
>JAJYMF010000159.1 GCA_021787175.1 Pseudomonadota bacterium
CCCGGGCTGGAGGCCGCCGCCGCCGACGGCCGCCTGTGGGAGCTGTTCTATACCGCGGTGCCGGCGCCGGGCGAGGCCGCGGCCTACATCGACGCCGCGCTGCGCGGCCAGTCCGAGGGTCGCATGCTGGCGTTCGCGGTGCGCGAGATCGCCAGTGACACGATCATCGGCAGCACCCGCTACTGCAACATCGACGCCGGCCTGCCGCGGCTGGAAATCGGCTACACCTGGTACGCCGCGCGCCGGCAGCGCACGCACGTCAACACCGCCTGCAAGCGCCTGCTGCTGGCGCACGCCTTCGAGGGCCTGGGCTGTGTGGCGGTGGAGCTGCGCACCGATGCGCTCAATCTGGCCTCGCAGCGCGCCATCGAGCGCCTCGGCGCGCACCGCGACGGCGTTCTGCGCCAGCATCAGCGCCGCCGCGACGGCAGCCTGCGCGATACCGTGGTGTACAGCATCACTGCCGGCGAGTGGCCGGCGCTGTGCAAACTGCTGGATCTGCGGCTGGCGCACGGCTGAGCGACGCGACGCCGCGGCGCTCATACCAAGCTGCGTTCGATCGATATGGTGGGCAGCCCGGATGGAATCCGGGGCTCGATGCAGCATCATTCCCGGATTCCGCTGCGCTGCATCCGGGCTACGCGGTTTTCGTGTCTTGATCGCGAACGGGCATCAGAACGGCAGCGCGAGATCCGCCTGCACCGCCAGCAACTGCGCACGAAAGACGTCCTGGATGCGCTTGAGTGCCGCCTCGTCGTCGGCATCGAAACGCAGCACCAGGATCGGCGTGGTGTTGGACGCCCGCACCAGGCCCCAGCCGTCCGGCCAGTCGGCGCGCAGGCCGTCGATGGCGGTGATGCGGGCACCGTCGAACTGCGCCTTGGCGCGGAAGCGTTCGATGAAGGCGTAATGCTCGCCTTCCTTCATCGCGATCTTCAGCTCCGGCGTCGACACGCCCTTGGGCAGAGTGGCGAAGATCTGCTCCGGCGTGCGTCCCTCGTGGTCGCCGGCGAGGATCTCCAGCAGCCGCGCGGCGGCGTAGATGCCGTCGTCGAAGCCGTACCAGCGCTCGCGAAAGAAGAAATGCCCGCTCATCTCGCCGGCCAGCGCGGCCTCGGTCTCGCGCATCTTGGCCTTGATCAGCGAGTGGCCGGTGCGCCACATCAGGGGGCTGCCGCCGTGCTTGAGGATCAGCGACTGCAGGTGACCGGTGCACTTGACGTCGTAGATGATGGTGGCGCCCGGGTCACGGGTCAGCACGTCCATCGCGAACAGCATCAGCAGGCGGTCGGGGTAGATGATCTCGCCGCCGCGGGTGACCACGCCGAGGCGATCGCCGTCGCCGTCGAAGGCGAGGCCGAGGTCGGCGCCCATGCGTTTGACCGACAGGATCAGGTCGGCGAGGTTGCGCGGATCGGACGGGTCGGGATGGTGGTTGGGGAAATTGCCGTCGACGTCGCAGTAGAGCGGGATCACCTCGCCGCCGATGCCTTCGAGCACCTGCGGCGCGACCGCGCCGGCGATGCCGTTGCCGCAGTCGACCACGATCTTGAGCTTGCGCTCGGCCTGCAGTTCGGAGGTGATGCGCTCGATGTAGTCGGGCAGCACGTCGAGGCTGCGCGTGCTGCCGGTCCTGGCCTCGGTCAGGCGCCCCTCGGCGATGCGCGCGTAGAGGTCCTGGATGGCGTCTTCCGACAGCGTCTCGCCGCCGACCACGATCTTGAAGCCGTTGTAGTCGGGCGGATTGTGGCTGCCGGTCACGGCGACGCCGCTGCCGGTGTTGAGCAGGTAGGTGGCGAAGTACACCACCGGCGTCGGCACCGCGCCGATGTCGATGACGTCGATGCCGGCCGCGCGCAGGCCGTCGGCCAGTGCCGCGCTCAGCTCGGGGCCGGAGTGGCGGCCGTCGCGGCCGACCACGATCTCGCGCAGGTTCAGCTCGCCCATGCGGCTGCCGATCGCCTGCCCGATCAGGCGCGCGACCGCGGCGGTCAGCGTGGTGCCGACCACGCCGCGGATGTCGTAGGCGCGGAAGATGCTGCGCTCCAGCGCCACCGACGCCGCTGCCGGCGCCGCCGGCTTGGGTGCCGCGGCCGCCGCAGTGGCAACGGGCGCGGCGGGAGCGGCGTCTTCGCGAAGCATGTCGGCCAAGGTGGGTTCCTCGGAAAGGTGGGCAGGAGACTGTGCCGCACGGTGGGCGCGCAGCCACAGCAGCGCGGCGGCGCCGGCCAGCGCCAGCAGCAGCAGCGTCAGCGCGGTGGCGAAGGAACGGGTCAGCACAATGTAGTACTCGGGCGGCAGCGCCGCCACGCGTAGCAGGCTGCCCGGCACCGGCAGCCCGACGTCGGCGGCGCCGGGAGCGCCGGTGCCGCCGCGCGTCAGGATCACCAGATCGCCGCGGCCGTCGCCCTGGCGCAGCTCGAGCCGGCCGCCCGGCGCGTCCACCGAGGCGAAGCGGTTGGCCAGCGGCGCGAACGGCAGCGCCACCCAGGCGTAGCCGATGACGCGGCCGCCGCTGTCGATCGGATCGACCAGACTCAGCACGCGGTCGGCGCCGATGCCGCGCACCTCGACCGGTGCCGCGGTGCCGCTGGCCTGCGCACGCATCAGCTGTGCCGCCTTGGCGTAGCCGAAGCGCCGGAAGTCGGCGCTGAGCACGTCGTTCAGGGCCGGCTCGAACACCTCGACCGCGAGCGCGCTCGGCAGCTGCGCCTTCAGCCGCTGCGCGGCGGCGGCGCGCGCCGCGGCATCACCCGCGGCCAGATCCGCCGCCAGCGCGGGATCGCGCAGCGCCTGCGCCAGTTGCGTCCGCGCACCGTGCACCACGGTTTCGACCGAGGCCGCCGCCGCCGCCCGCACGCGCAACAGACCGTCGCGCACGTCGGTTTCACGATGAATCAGATACGCCTGCCAACCGGCAAACACCACGAAGACCAGCAACACGGTGGCGCCGGCCAGCGGCAACTGCCGCGCCAGATCGATGCCGCCGACCCAGCGCCGCCAGCGCTTGGCCCGGACGGTCGCCGCGGTGGTACGTGCCCTCGCTGCCATGCTGCGTCCTCCCCGACTCAGCCGATGCCCGTGGAGCCGAATCCGCCCGTCCCGCGAGCACTGGGATCGAAGGTCTCCACCCGTTGCAATCGCGCCCGCGCCACCGGCATGAACAGAATCTGCGCGATGCGATCGCCCGCGGCGATGGTAAAGGGCGCCTGCGCGCGGTTCCAGCAGGACACCATCAGCGGCCCCTGGTAGTCGGCGTCGATCAAACCGACCAGGTTGCCCAGCACCAGGCCGTGTCGGTGGCCCAGGCCGGAGCGCGGCAGGATCAGCGCGCACCAGCCGGGATCGCCGATGTGGATCGCCAGTCCGGTCGGCACCAGCACGCTGTCGCCGGGCGCCAGCGTCAGCGCCGCCTCCGGTGCCGCGCGCAGGTCCATCGCCGCGCTGCCCGCGGTGGCGTAATCCGGCAGCGGAATCCCGGCGCCGAGGCGCGGATCGAGCACGCGAAAACGGACGTCGATCATGCCGCCGTCCCGCGCGCCGCCGCATGGCGCTCGGCGATCGTCGCGATCAACTCCTGCGCCAGCTGCGGCTTGGGGGCGCGCGGCAGGCTGGCGTGGCCGTCCGGCCAGTACAGCTCGAGCGCATTGTCGTCGGTCTCGATGCCCAATCCGTCACCGACGCGATTGGCGGCGATCAGGTCGATGCCCTTGCGCGCCAGCTTGGCGCGGGCATGGGCTTCGAGATCCTCGGTCTCGGCGGCGAAGCCGACCAGAAACGGCCTTTGCGGCAACGCCGCCAGCGCGGCCAGGATGTCGGGGTTTTCCGTCAGGGCCAGGGTCAGCGCGGTGCCGGATTTCTTGATCTTGCCGGTGCTCGCCGTGGCCGGCCGGTAGTCGGCGACCGCGGCGGCGGCGATCACGATGTCGGCTTCGGCCGCCGCCGCGGTCATCGCCGCCAGCATCTCGCGCGCGCTGCGCACGTCGACGCGGGTCGCCCCGACGGGCGTCGGCAGAGTCACCGGTCCGGCGACCAGGGTCACCCGGGCGCCGGCCGCCTGTGCCGCCGCCGCGATCGCGAAGCCCATGCGTCCGGAACTGCGGTTGCCGATGAAGCGCACCGGATCGAGGTCCTCGTAGGTCGGCCCGGCGCTGACCACGACGTGACACCCGGCCAGTGCGCCGTCCAGCGGAATCCGCGACAGCGCGGCGACGATGTCCGCGGGCTCGACCATGCGCCCGGGTCCGGTCTCGCCGCAGGCCTGATCGCCGACCGCGGGCCCCAGCAGCTCGACGCCGCGCGCGCGCAGCGTGGCGACGTTGGCCTGCGTGGCCGGATGCGCCCACATCGCGTGATTCATCGCCGGCACCAGCAGCGGCGGACGTTCGCTGGCCAGGCACAGCGTGGTCAGCAGATCGTCGGCGCGGCCCTGCGCCAGTCGCGCGATCAGGTCGGCGGTAGCCGGCGCGATGACGATGCGCTCGGCCCAGCGCGCCAGCTCGATGTGGCCCATCGCCGCCTCGGCCGCGGCGTCCCACAGACTCGTGCGCACCGGCTGACCGGACAGCGCCTGGAAGGTGGTCGCGGTGACGAAGCGCTCGGCGTCGGCGGTCAGCACCACGCGCACCTCGGCGGCGGCATCGCGCAGGCGGCGCGTCAGCTCGCAGGCCTTGTAGGCGGCGATGCCGCCGCTGACGCCGAGCAGGATACGGGAGGGAACCGAAGCCGATGCGCGCATGTAAGGCGGAGCCGACAGCCGCGAGACGAACTAGCTTACCGGAATCGACCGCGCGCTCCGCTGGGCGCGCCGGTCCGACCGCGCCACTGTGCCGCCATGAGCATCCGCGACTGGCCCGCCGCCGAACGCCCGCGCGAGCGCCTGCTGGCACAGGGTGCGGCGGCGCTCAGCCATGCCGAGCTGATCGCCGTGCTGCTGGGCAGCGGCGTGCGCGGCGCCAGCGCCATCGATCTCGCCCGCCGCCTACTGACCGAGACGGGCGGCCTGACCGCCCTGCTGGCCCAGCCCGCACCGGTGCTGCGCGGACTGGGCCCGGCCAAACGCGCCCGCCTGATCGCCGCGCTGGAGCTGGCGCGGCGCAGTCTGGGCGAGCAATTGCGCGATCGCCCCGCGCTCAACAGCCCGCAGGACAGCGCCGCATTCCTGCGTGCGCAGCTGCGCGATCGCCCCTACGAGGTGTTTGCGGCGCTGTTTCTGGACACGCGCCACCGCGTGCTGGCGTTCGAGGAGCTGTTCCGCGGCACGCTCGACGGCGCTTCGGTGCATGTGCGCGAGGTGGTGCGCGCCTGCCTGCGGCACAACGCGGCCGCGGTGATCCTGGCGCACAACCACCCATCCGGCGTGGCCGAACCCAGCGCCGCCGATCGCGCGATCACCCAGGAACTCAAGCACGGCCTCGGCCTGATCGGCGTGCGCGTGCTGGACCATCTGGTGATCGGCAGCGGCACGCCGGTGTCGCTGGCCGCCATGGGCTGCTGCTGAACGGCGGCGGCCATCGGAAATCGAAATAGAGAACGGCGCGGGTGTCACCGCCGCGCCGTCCGGTCCCACTGCGACGCTGGAGAGGGTCAGGCCCTCGTTCCGTCGGGGAGAGGTCCGCCGGAACCGCCGCAGTCTCGTCCTCAACGATGACACGGCGATGACTTCATCCGCGCAGGAACCGGTGCAGGCGGCGCACGCCAGCGTGCCGCGCGAGTTATACACAATCGGGATCACGATGGCTTGCAGGCGGATGTCAAGGTCAATTCACTAATAAACAACACAACCGATTGTTTATACTTGCTTCGAACCTCAGAACTCGTCGTGGACTGCGTCACGATGCGAACGCGTCCGCGGCGGCCGGACAACAGCCCACAGAGTTATCCACAGCACCCCGACCGCAGGCAGGAACAGGCTCCCCAGGCCGCGTGACAGGCGCTTGCTGCTACCATCGCGGGCTTCCTGCCGACCCCCGACCGCGACGTGAAACAGCCGCTGCGTGCCCTGCTGCTCGACGCCCTTGCCGCCCTGCAACAGGCCGGTACCCTGCCGCCGCTGCCGGCGCCGGCGTTCACCCTCGAGCGCACCAAGACCCGCGCCCACGGCGATTTCGCCAGCAATCTGGCGATGATCCTGGCCAAGCCCGCCGGCCGCAAGCCGCGCGAGCTGGCCGAAGCGCTGGTCGCGACGCTGCCCGCGCATCCGATGCTGGCGCGCGCCGAAGTGGCCGGCCCCGGCTTCATCAACCTGTTCCTCAGCCCGGCGGCGTTCCATGCCGAAGCCCGGCGCGCGCTGCGCGAGGGCACCGACTACGGCCGCAACGCCAGCGGCGGCAGTCGCCGCGCCGGCGTCGAGTTCGTCTCCGCCAATCCGACCGGGCCACTGCACGTCGGCCACGGCCGCGCCGCGGCGATCGGCGACTGCCTCAGCCGCCTGCTCGAAACCAGCGGCTGGGCGGTGACGCGCGAGTTCTACTACAACGACGCCGGCGCGCAGATCGCCAATCTGGCGCTGTCGGTACAAGCCCGCTGCCTCGGCATCGAGCCCGACGGCGCGCGCTGGCCGGCCGACGGCTATCGCGGCGACTACATCCGCGAACTGGCGCGCCGCTATCTGGCCGGCGAAACGGTCACCGCCGACGGCCACGCCGTCGCCGCCAGCGGCGATGCCGGTGATCTCGACGCCATCCGCCGCTTTGCCGTCGCCGCCCTGCGCCACGAGCAGGATCTCGACCTCAAGGCCTTCGGCGTGCACTTCGACGTGTACTTCCTCGAATCGTCGCTGTACACCGAAGGCAAGGTCGAGGAGACCGTGCGCGGGTTGATCGCCCACGGCCACACGTACGAGGACGGCGGTGCGCTGTGGCTGAAGTCCACCGACTTCGGCGACGACAAGGACCGCGTGATGCGCAAGTCCGACGGCAGCTACACCTACTTCGTGCCGGACGTCGCCTATCACCTGAGCAAGTGGCAGCGCGGCTACGAGCGCGCCATCACCGAACTGGGCGCCGACCACCACGGATCGCTGATGCGGGTGAAGGCCGGCTTGCAGGCGCTGGAAGCCGGCATTCCGCAGGGTTATCCCGAATACGTGCTGCACCAGATGGTCACGGTGATGCGCGGCGGCGAGGAGGTGAAGCTGAGCAAGCGCGCCGGCGGCTACGTGACCCTGCGCGATCTGATCGACGAGGTCGGCCGCGATGCGACGCGCTGGTTTCTGGCCGCACGCAAGGCCGACTCGCAGCTGACCTTCGACATCGATCTGGCGCGCGCGCAGAGCAACGACAACCCGGTCTACTACGTCCAGTACGCCCATGCGCGTGTCGCCAGCGTGCTGCGCCAGGCGACCGAGCGCGGACTGGTGCATGACGCCGGGCGCGGTGAGGCGGCGCTGGCGCGGCTCGACAGCGCGCACGAGCAGGCCATGCTGGTCGAGCTGTCGCGCTATCCTGAGGTGGTGGAAGCCGCGGCGGCGCAGCTCGAACCGCACCTGATCGCGCAGTACCTGACCGAGATCGCCCACGCCTTCCACACCTGGTACAACGCGCAACAGTTTCTGGTCGAGGACGCCGACCTGCGCGACGCGCGCCTGCTGCTGGCGCGGGCCGCGCAGCGGGTGCTGGCCAACGGTCTCGACCTGCTGGGCGTATCCGCCCCGGAGAGCATGTGATGGCAGCAAAACGCGGCAAACAGGCCGTGCGCGGCGGCGGCGTTCCCGCCTGGGCGCTGTTCGGCATCGGCGTGCTGGTTGGCGCCGCGGCGATGGGCTATGCGGTCAAGCGCGACTGGGTGCCCAGCCTGCGCACGCACGAGCTGCCCACGCCCAACCCCGAGGCCAAGCCCGCGGGCCCCGGCGAGTCCGGCATCGCCGACAGCGGCAGCGCCAAATCCAAGCCCAACTTCGATTTCTACCAGGTGCTGCCGGAAAAAGAGGTCGTGATCCCCGACGCCGAACTGTCCGCCAAGGCCAAGGCCGAAGCGCTCGCGAAAGCGCAGCAGGCACCCGGCAGCGTGGCACCCGCCAGCAGCGCGGCCGGACGCTACCTGCTGCAGGTGGGCTCGTTCCCCAGCGCCGACCAGGCCGACTCGACCAAGGCGAAGCTGGCGCTGCAGGGCTTCGTCGCCAACGTGCAGCCGGTCGTGATCAAGGGCGAAACCTGGTACCGCGTGCGGCTGGGTCCGTACCGCGACGCCGGCACCCTGGAAAAAGCCAAGCAGCAGCTGGCTGGCGCCGGCATCCCCGCCATCGCGCTGAAAGAAAAAAACTGATCCGCCGCACCGATCGAGCACCAGCGGCGGGCGACGCCATCGCATCCTGCCCGCCGCTCGACGCGGCGGCGATTCACGCGGCTCGACGTCTCAGGCGCGGCCGGCGTAGCCCAACACGCGCGCCGGCAAAAACAGCAGCACCCGGATCAGCGCGAACAGCGCCTCGAAACCGATGCCCAGCAACCGGAACGGCAGCGACAGCAGCCACACCAGCGGCGCCAGCACCAGCGCGAGCAGCGCGATCGGCCAGCACAGCACGAACAGGATGCACCAGCCGATGAACAGGATCAGGGCTTTCATGGTGGGGCCTCGTGGGCTCGGGTTGCGGCGACACCAACCCTCTGACGTCTGAGCCGCAGGCCCATCGTAGCAAGGCCGATGCAGGGCCTGCTGATTGCGCAGTCAGGCTCTGATAATCCCGCGCGTCACGATACGAGCCCGGCCGTTGTGCCGCATAACCCGTACCGGCAGCCTGATTGCGTTATCCGACTCTGCAATTCCGAGTCGATAGATGAAGTCGGCCTTTCGATTCCATCCTGAGGCGCAGACCGACGGATCCTGCCAGTCACGCCTGCTCAATCAGGTCCTTCACTGCGCTGAGGGTGACGAGCCCCCGGAACACTCTCAACTGCCGGATCTGCGCTTGAGCCGGATCAGTGCCGAGATGTCGTCGTCGGCGTGGCCGCGCGCCATCAGCTCGGCGTAATCGGCCAGCGATTTCTCGATCACGCTGCGGTCGGTGCCGGCGCGCTCGGCGATGCCGCGCACGATGGCCAGATCCTTGTGCAGCAGGCCGAGCTTGAAGCCGACGGCGTACTCGCCGCGCAGCATGGTCGCGCCGCGCTTGTCGAGGAACCAGTTGCCGGCCGCGCCGGCGGCCAGTGTCGGCAGCAATTGCTCGGGCGCCAGTCCCAGCGCCTCGCCCAGCGCCAGGCCTTCGCACACCGCCTGCGCGATGCCGGCGACCAGCACTTGGTTGACCGCCTTGGTCGCCTGCCCGCTGCCGACCGCGCCCATGTGGGTGACGCGCCCGGCGTAGGCCTCGAGCGTCAGACGCGCGCGCTCCAGCGCAGCGGCCTCGCCGCCGACCATCACCGACAGCATGCCGTTGCGCGCACCCTCGACGCCGCCCGACACCGGCGCATCGAGGAACCGGGCGCCCGCGGCGGCCAGCAGCGCAGCCGCCTGGCGCGCGGTTTCCGGCGCCACGGTCGAGTGGTCGATGACGATCGCGCCGGACTGCAGGCCGGGCAGCAGCGCCTGCACGGTGGCCAGCACGTCGTTGTCGGCGGTCACACACAGCGCGATCACGTCGCACTGCGCGGCCAGCGCCGCGGGCGTGGCCGGCGCGCTCACGCCCAGCTCGGCGGCCAGCGCTTCGGCCTTGGCGTGAGTGCGGTTGCCGACCGCGACCAGCAGGCCGCGCGCGTGCAGGTGGCGGGTCATGGGGAGGCCCATCGCGCCCAGGCCGATGAATCCGGTTTTCGGTGTGCTCATGCCGTGTGACTCCGTTTACGTTTTCGTGGACCGGCGAACCGTCCCTGGTGCGTGACTCCGGCCCGGCCGTCCTGGCCGGGCGTTCGCGAGCGCGCGATCAGCCACTGGCTGATCGCTGGCGCGCTCGCTCACCCCATCGCGCCCAGGCCGATGAATCCGGTTTTCGGTGTGCTCATGCTCTGCGGTTCCAGGAAGGTTGTCGCGGGTTGGCGCAATGCCGCGCTGTGGCGCTGCCCGGATTGGCGTGAGATGGGGCTCGGCGCTGCGCGCACAAGGCGCGTCGCCGGATATGTCTCATACCAAGTTGCGTTCAATCGATACGATTGGGTAGCCCGGATGA
>JAJYMF010000151.1 GCA_021787175.1 Pseudomonadota bacterium
ACCGAAGGCCTGCGAATCGCCGCCGAGGATGTCGGCAGCACTACGCCGCGGCATGTGCAGTACTTCCCGCAGACCGGCCGCGTGCGCGTCAAGCACCTGCGCGTGCTGCACAACACCACCATCCTCGACCGCGAGCGCGGTTACCTCGAACGCATCGAGCACGACCCGCTCAAGGGCGAGGTCGAACTGTTTTGAGCGCCGCCATGAGCAAGATCAAGGTTATGGTTGTCGACGACTCGGCGCTGGTGCGCAAGATGCTCAGCGACATGCTCAATGCCGATCCGGCGATCGAGGTGGTGGGCGTTGCTCCCGACCCGGTGTTCGCGCAGGAGCGCATCCGCCAGCTGTGCCCCGACGTGCTCACGCTCGACGTCGAGATGCCGCGCATGGACGGCCTGACTTTCCTCGAGCAGCTGATGCGCGAACGGCCGCTGCCGGTGGTGATGGTGTCCTCGCTGACGGCGCGCGGCGCCGAGGTGACCCTGCGCGCGCTGGAACTGGGTGCGGTGGATTTCGTCAGCAAGCCGGTCAGCGATCTCAGCGGCAGCTTCGGCGACTACGCCGCCGAGATCGCCGCCAAGGTCAAGGCCGCGGCGCGCGCGCGGCCGCGTCCGCGCGCGGCCGGAGCTGCCCGTGTTGTGATGCCCAAGCTGGACGCCGACGCGGTCCTGCCCGCGGCGAATCCGCTGCGAACCCTGCCCTCGGCGGGGAAGCTCATCGCCATCGGCGCATCGGCCGGCGGCACCGAGGCCCTGCGGGTAGTGCTCGAAATGATGCCGCCCGACGCGCCGCCCATCGTGATCACGCAGCACATTCCCGCTGCCTTCAGCGGCCCTTTCGCGCAGCGGCTGGACCAGCATTCGGCCATGCGCGTCAGCGAGGCGCGCGACGGCCAGCCGATCCTGCGTGGACACGCCTACGTTGCGCCGGGCGGGCAGCACCTGCTGGTGCTGCGCGATGGTGCACGCTACGTCTGCCGCCTACACGATGGTCCTCCGGTCAGCCGCCACAAGCCCAGCGTCGATGTGCTGATGCGCTCGGTGGCGGCCAGCGTCGGCGGGCAGGCGATCGGCGCCATCCTCACCGGCATGGGTGATGACGGTGCACGCGGTCTGCGCGAAATGCTCGAAGCCGGCGCGCCGACGCTGGCCCAGGACGAGGCCAGCAGCGTGGTCTGGGGCATGCCGGGTGTGGCCTGGAAGCAGGGGGCGGCGCAGGAGCTGGTGCCCCTGGAAGCCGTGGCTCAGCGGCTGCTCGCCCTGTCGGGGAACGCCCCGGCTCAAGTCTAGGCGGCCTGTGGCCGATGTCACAGGGAAGGAGGCTCACATGAACCTGTTCGACCGCAACGAGCGCCTGCTGGGGCTGGGGGTCAGCGCACTGGCATTGCTCGCCGTGCTGCTCTGGCGTGCTCCGTGGGTGGCCCCGGTCGTCGTGGTGCTGCTGGCGGCGGCATGGATCACGCTCTCCCAGCGCGCCCTGCGGCAGGCCGCCGCGAGTGTTGCCGAATGCCGCATGCCGCCGGCTGCGGGGGGGCTGCCGCAGGCTTTCGACGACCTGCGCTCGACGATGATGGACGATCTTGGCCAGGCCGCGCAGGCGCTGCAGCAGGCGACCGACGTGATTCGCGACGCCGGTCTGGAGTTGAACCGCAGTTTCGAGGGTCTCAGCGCCAAGACCAGCGATCAGCAGCACCTGCTGGCAGCCATCCTCGCGGAGACCGGCGACGGCGGCGGGTTGACCGTGCGCGATTTCACCGCACGCACGGCCGACCTGCTGCAGCATTTCGTCGGCCTGGTGCTCGAGCTGTCGCGGGAAAGCCTGCGCATCGTCTATCGCATCGACGACATGGCGGCGGAGATGGATCAAGTCTTCACCCTGCTCAAGAACGTCGGGACCATCGCCGAGGAAAGCAATCTGCTGGCCCTGAATGCCTCGATCGAGGCGGCGCGCGCCGGCGAGAGCGGGCGCGGCTTTGCCGTGGTCGCCGACGAGATCCGCAATCTCGCCCGTCACTCCAGCCAGTTCAACGAGCGCATCGGCGCCCACGTCGAGCGCAGCCGCGAGGCGATGGAGCAGGTGCGCAGTCTGGTCGGCCGGCTTGCCGCCCAGGACATGCATGTCGCCCTGGCGGCCAAGGGCGACGTGGATCGCATGACCGGGCGCGTCGCCGAGGGTGATCGCCGCGTCGCCCGCGCGGCCGACGAGGTGGCGACGATCAGCCGCGGCCTCGGCGCCGACGTCGCCGCCGCGGTGCGCTCCCTGCAGTTCGAGGACATTCTGAGCCAGCTGCTGCGGCAGACGCGCCAGGGTCTGCTCGACCTGCAGGCGCTGACCCGTGACTGCACCCGCGACATCGAGGGCATGGCCGTCGCCGGCGAGGATCGGTCGGCGCGGGTGCAATCGCAGCTCGCCGCACAGCGCGAACGCGCCCGAGAGCGCGGCAAGGGACCGGCGCTGCAGGTATCGATGAGCGCAGGCGAGATCGACCTGTTCTGAGGATGCATGCTGATGGCCCTTGAGACCGAACTCGATCCGGAGCGCAGCGTGCTCACGCTGCGCATCCCCGAACGTTTCGATTTTTCCCTGCATCGCGCATTTCGCGATGCCTACATGCGCCAATCGCAATCCGCGCGCAGCTACGTGATCGATCTGGGCGAGTCCGCAGCGATCGACAGCGCGGCGCTCGGCATGCTGCTGTTGCTGCGTGAGCACGCGGGCGGCGAGCGTGCCGAGATTCATATCGTCAACGGGGCACCGGCGATTCGCGAGCTGTTGTGCACCGCCGGCTTCGACCGGTTGTTCGTGCTGCATTGAGGTGCGTCATGCAGCGAGCGCCGCGCAGGGGGCGCGGGTTGTTCGCCGCCGCGTCAATCGCTGCCGTGCATGTTCCGCAGTGATTCCGTCCGCCGATGGCGCAAAAAGACGGGGCCGATCGGCCCCGTAAGCGTCACGCCGTCGGCGGGATGGGTTTTCACCATTGGCGGACGCTGACAATCGCCACCGAAAAGCTCGACATGTCCGGGTTGAAACGGAACATCGGACCCAGGTCGAAGCTGACGCTTCCGCTTGGGGGGATATTGGCCGTGCCCGCGGGCCAGCCGTCCTCGCTCTCGATGACTTTGCCGGAGCCGTCCTTGGCGATGATGCGGATCTGCGCAGCGGCCGGCGTGCTGCACTGATTGACCAGATCCCCCTTCAGGGAGATGCGGTTGAGCTGCGGATTGGGGGTCACCTTGAAGTTCGTGACCGTGAAGGCGCTGGTGGCGCAATCGGCGTGGGCCGGCGATGCGCTCAGCAAAATCGCCGCACATGCGGCGACGAGACAGAGACGTGGGTGCATGGGGTGTCCTCGGCAGGCAGGGGGATGACACCGGGCGAGCCCAGTCGCCCGGTTTCGATTCCTATCGGCGGTGCGGCGTGCTTCTTGAGTGCCCGGAGCTGCGGCTCAACTTCGCCGCGTCGGCGCCGATAGTCTCCCTACATAGGGAGGTCGAATCCATGCTGCTGATCGTCGGAGCCGTGATCGTGTTCGGAAGCGTGATCGGCGGCTTTCTGGGTCAGCACGGCAAGATCATCGCGCTGATGCAGCCCTTCGAGTTGATCATCATCGGCGGTGCGGCGCTCGGCGCGTTCATCACCTCCAACCCGGCGGACGTGGTCAAGGCGACGCTGAAAGCCGTGGCCGGGCTGTTCAAGGGGCCGACCTACAAGCGCCAGGACTACGTCGACCTGCTCTCGCTGATCTACGACATCCTGATCAAGATCCGCAAGGAAGGCATGATGGCGATGGAACAGCACGTCGAGGCGCCCGACAGCAGTCCGCTGTTCACGGCCTACCCACGGCTGGTGCGCGAACATCACCTGATCGAGTTCATCACGGACTGCCTGCGCCTGATGGTGGGCGGCAGCATGAATCCGATGGAACTCGAGCTGCTGCTCGACACCGAGCTCGAGAGTCATCATCACGAGGCGGTGGCGCCGGCGCAGGCGCTGACCAAGATGGCCGACTCGCTGCCGGGCTTCGGCATCGTGGCCGCCGTGCTCGGCATCGTGAACACGATGTCGGCGATCGGGGGCGACACGGCGGCCATCGGCGAACATGTCGCCGGCGCGCTGGTGGGGACCTTTCTCGGCATCCTGCTCGCCTATGGCCTGGTCGGTCCGCTGGGCGTGGCACTGGAGCATCGCGCCCAGGAGGACGGCAAGGCTTTCGAATGCGTCAAGGTGGCCCTGGTGGCAAGCCTGCGCGGCTACAACCCGCAGGTGGCGGTGGAATTCGCGCGCAAATCGCTCTACTCGAAAGTGCGACCGAGCTTCCAGGATCTCGAAGCGCACCTCAAGGGTCAGCGCTGAGGGCCGTGGCGATGGCCACCGAAAAGGTTGCGCCGATCATCGTCGTCCGGCGCGTCAGGAAAGCCGCGCACGGCCATCACGGCGGCGCGTGGAAAGTCGCCTACGCCGATTTCGTCACCGCGATGATGGCGTTCTTCCTCGTGATGTGGCTGGTCGGGTCGGCCACCAGGGAACAGCGCGCGGCGATTTCCCAGTACTTCGAGAATCCGAGCATGGTCGAGGGCGCCAGTCCGGTGCCCTCGCCGGGGATCATGGGCCCGGGCGGTGCCAGCAACAGCATGATCAAGCTGGGCGGCGCCATGGACCTGCCGCACCCTCAGGGGCAGCCGCATGCGGTGCCCGGCCCCGCGCATGCAGGCTCGGTGCAGATGAGCGTGCGGACCGCCGAGCAGATCGCCCATGAAGCCGACAAGCAGCGTCTCGAAAGCCTGATGCGGAGGCTCAAGACCGCGATCGACCAAAGCCAGGTCCTGCGCCCGTTCAAGGACCAGCTGCTGATCGACATCACGCCGGAGGGCTTGCGCATCCAGATCGTCGACAAGGAAAACCGGTCGATGTTCGATCTCGGCAGTGCGAAGCTCAAAAGCTACACACGGGTCATCCTCAATGACCTCGCGCCCTTCCTCAACACCGTGCCCAACAAGATCAGCATCACCGGGCACACCGACGAGCGGCCCTACGGTGCCGGCAACGACTACACCAACTGGGAGCTCTCGGCCGACCGCGCCAATGCGGCACGACGTGTGCTGGTCGAGGGCGGCCTTGATCACGGCAAGGTGGCGCGGGTGGTCGGACTCGGGTCGACGGTGCTGTTCGACAAGGGCAATCCGCTTGACCCGATCAACCGCCGCATCAGCATCATCGTGATGAATGCGAATGCCGAAGAGCGCGCCGAACACTCCGAGCAAGGTGCCTCCTTGTCCCCGCCCGCGGATGTTCACCCGCAAGAAACATCACCTGCTGCAGCAAGGCCCCTGCCGATGTCGCCGGGCACATCCCGTATCGGCGCGCCTCGCTGACAAGGGCTTGTGCTTGGGGTTTGCCCTTCCGGGAGATGCCTGTGCCGTTGCCGGGAATGGCTGCCGGGAACGGATGGGGTCGAACGCTCGGCATCGATCCGTGCGTGATTCCGTGCCAAAATTGACGGCACGCGCCCGTAGCTCAGCCGGATAGAGTAGTGGCTTCCGAAGCCATTGGTCGGGGGTTCGAATCCCTCCGGGCGCGCCACGATCCCGCTGCAAATTCGCGTCATGGATCAGGGGCTAGGTTCACTGCGTCGTGCCCATCGAATTTGCAACTGCCCACGCCGCTGGCATTCAGTACCAGCCCTGTGACCAGCCCGCGCATTTTTGGGGGTATCGAACCGCTGCCGGTGTCACAGATACCGGATTCAGATGCCGATTGAAGGGCTACAACTGCTCGATGGGCATCACGCGGCGGCGCGAGCGTTCGCGCAGCGAGCATTCGCGCAGGGTATCGGCCAGCGCCTCCAGCCCCGGGATCCCGTACAAGTCGACCGCCGCCATGTCCGGGTCCGACGAGCGCAGGTGCACTTGGCATTGGCCCAGCAGGCGCATCCCGAGCGGTTTCAGCAGGTCAAAGTGATCCACCCGGAACAGCTCGAGGTTGTCCTGGACCCTGGACAGGATCCCGCGTTCGATACGCACGCGCTGGGTGGTGATCGTAAAGGTGGTGGACAGGCTGCGCAGCCAGTAGATCACCAGCGCGATGCCGAGCGTGATGATGACCCAGACGTACTGGCCGAAGCTGTAGATCACGCGTGGATGGCCCGAAAAGAGCGTGCGCTCGGTGCTCGCCTCGCGCGTGGCGGCGTAGGCATCCAGATCCGTGCCGCAGTAGCGGCAAAGGTGGGCGGCGGCCTGGATGGCCTCGCCGCACGCCGGACACGCCTTCATTCCCGGTTCCATGGCCACCACCGTTCAAGACCGGGACCGATTCTAGCGGTCAGGACGGGTATGCCGCTGTGCGGCAGCGAACGCCTCGCGATCACCCGTCGGGCAGCGGCCCTCCGCTTCACGTCGCATGCGAGCGCAGGGTGGCGTCCACCAAACCTCGGGCAGTCCCGTTGATGCAGGGCAGGCATGACCCGGCGCATCGTCGCATCGCGCCGCAAGACGCCGGAATGATGGATGGGTATTTCCGGGCAGCCACACTGGCGCCCGGGGTGCCGCACGCGTCCGGCTCAACTGGCCGGCGAGGAACCGCCGCGCTCGGCGGCGCGGCGGGCCAGCAGGGTCTGGTCGGCGCGATGCACGGTCGCCTCCAGCGCCTCGTCGCCTTCGCGCAGGGCGACGCCCACCGAAAAGCCGAGGCCGATCTCGTTCAGCGCATCGGCACCGAGTCGTGAGGCGACCTCGCGCAGTACCTCGCCGCTGGTCTCGGGCAGCAGCAGCATGAATTCGTCGCCGCCGAGGCGCACGACCGCGTCGCCCTGGCGCGAGTGCCGGCGCAGGAAACGCGCCAGATCGACCAGCATCTCGTCGCCGCGCTGATGGCCGTAGGTGTCGTTGAAATGCTTGAAGCGGTCGATGTCGACGACCACACAGCCCCAGACCTGGTCGGGTCGCGCGTGCGCGGCGAAGTCGTCGAGGTAGCGGCGGTTGAACGACTGCGTCAGCGGGTCGCGCAGCAGCTGCTCGCGCAGATGGGTCTCGTAGGCCTGGCGCAGGGTGATGTCCTGCGCGGCGACCAGCGCATAGGGCTTGGGATCGGCGTCGGGGTAGTACAGGCTGCGGTACTGCCAGACGCGGCGTTCGCCGTTGCGCGCGGCGAAGTGCAGCATGCCGGCGTCGCGGCGCTGGCGGCGCAGGCGATCGAGCTGGGTCGCGACCATTTCCTGCGCGTCTTCCGGCACCAGATCGACCAGGCGCCGGCCGACCAGTTCCTCCGGCTCGACGCCGAGCGCGCCGGCCATGGCGGCGTTGACGCTGAGCAGGCGGCCGTCGACGTCCTGCGTCCACACCAGACCGAGGCCGGCATCGAACAGGTCGCGGTAGCGGCGCGCCAGATCCTCGAGTTCGCGCACGCGCATCTGCTCGACGCCGCTGGCGCAGACCACCAGCACCCGCGCCGGACGTCCGCCATAGAGGGCCTCGGTGGCGTGCACCTCGACGTCGAAGGTGTCGCCGAGCTTGTGCCGATGCCGCCGCGCGCGTTCCAGCACGCCGTCAGCCTCGGGGTCGGCGGCGAGCACGTTGGCGGGCAGGCCGACGATCTCGTCGCGGCCGAAACCGTAGGCCGCCTGCGCGGCGGGGTTGGCCGCCAGCAGCGCGTGAGTGTCGCTGTCGACCACCAGCAGCGGCAGCGGATGCTGTTCGAACAGCATGCGGTACTCGCTGTCGCGCTGCTCGCGCACGCGGCGCGCCAGCACCTCGGCGCTGACGTCGCGGCCGAGGCCGAGAATGCCGTAAAGACGTCCGCGACTGTCGCGCAGGGGCAGCTTGCTGATCAGGAACTCGCGCTCGCGGCCGTCGCTTCCGCGCAGGCGTTCGCGAAACACCATCGCGCCGCGGCGGTCGAGGGCGGCGGCCGTGTGCGCCGCGAAGGCGCGCGCGGTTTCGGCATCGACCAGATCCTCGTCGCGGCGGCCGATCATCGCCGCCGGAGTGGTCTTCAGCAGATCGCCGGCGGCGCTGCTGGCCAGCAGATAGCGGCCGTCGAGATCCTTGGCGAACACCGCGTCGCGCAGTTCGCCGGCCAATGCGGCCAGCAGGCCCTCGGCGCGCCGCAATCGCCGCTGCATGCGCCGCGCCGCCAGCACCGCGGCGCCCAGCAGCAGCACGCCGAGGCCGGCGCTAAGCCAGGCCATCAACGGCTCCTGGGCGAAATCGGGGGGCAGCGGGCTGGGTGCCAGATACAGCGCCAGACCGGCCAGCGGCAGCAGCAGCGGCAGGCTGGCGGCCAGCCGCCGCGCCCACGCGCCGCCGGCCGAATCCGGCACATGGCCCTCGATGTCCAGACGGTCTGATCTGCGTTCCACGCCCTGCCCCATCGCCGCGCTTCGTGCGCTGCGCCACGCCGCCCCAAGGCGACTGTCGCGCTGAATCAAGCAATTCCCGTGCAGACCGGCATTCACGGTGAGGTTGTGGCACGTTTGTTTACGCCTGTGTCGCAGCTGTCACAAAGCCCTCGCGGCCTCAATCGCGCATCAGGGTCGATTTGCCGAACAGGCTTTCGACCAGATCCACGGCCAGCTGTGCGGTGCGGTTGCGGGTGTCGAAGGCCGGGTTGAGTTCCATGATGTCGAGCGAGCCCAGCCGCCCGCTGTCGGCGATCATCTCCATGCACAGCTGCGCCTCGCGGTAGTTGGGCCCGCCCGGCACCGTGGTGCCGACGCCGGGGGCGATCTCGGGGTCGAGGAAATCGACGTCGAAGCTGACGTGCAAGTGGGTATCGGCGTCGACGCCGGCGAGCGCGCGTTCCATCACCCGCTTCATGCCGATCTCGTCGATCGTGCGCATGTCGTAGATGTCCAGGCCGACGTCGTGCACCAGCCGCTTCTCGCCGGGATCGACCGAGCGGATGCCGATCTGGCGGATCATGGCCGGGTCCAGCGCCGGCACGCTGTCGCCCAGCGCGGTCAGCGCCTGCGGCCCGTGCCCGCACAGACAGGCCACCGGCATGCCGTGGAGGTTGCCCGAGGGCGTGATCGTCGAGGTGTTGAAATCGGCGTGCGCGTCCAGCCACAACACGCGCAGGCGCTTGCCGCGCGCCCGGCAATGCCGCGCGACCGCGGTGATCGAGCCGATGGCGAGGCAGTGATCGCCGCCGAGCAGGATCGGCAGCCGGCCGGCGTCGAGCTCGGCACCGACGGCGTCCAGCACGGCGCGATTCCAGGCGACCACGGCATCGAGGTGACGGTAGCCGCCCTGCGGCGGCAGCCACGGATTGACCGGGCCGAGCAGATTGCCGCGATCGCTGACCCGCAGGCCGCGCGCGGCCAGCGCGTTGGCCAGCCCGGCCACGCGCAGGGCCTCGGGACCCATCGATGCGCCGCGATGGCCGGCGCCGATGTCGGTCGGTGCGCCGATCAGCGTGACGGTCGGGAAGGTTCTCATCGGCACCTCGTTGGAGCGGCGACGCAGGCGGCGGCAGGCGTCCGCGCAATGGGCAAGCCTAGCGTATCGGCGACGTCGGCTTCATCCCGGGCGCCCCGCTGCTGTCAGCGCCTCGCGCAGCGCCATGACCAGCGGCGCCAGGATCGCGCGGTCGCGGCAGGGCGTCTTGCTGCCAAGGCGCGCGTCGAGCGCGCGCGCGGCATCGCCCAGCGCCTCGAAGCCATAGTTCGGCGCCGAGCCGCTCAGCCGGTGCGCCAGCGTGCGCAACGCCTGCCACGTCTCGTCCGCGGCAGCGTCGGCACAGGCGGCCCACAGGCGCTCCAGATCGACCCGTTTCTCCGGCAGTGCGGCGACGTAGGTGCGCGTCAATGCGGCCAGCCGCGCCTCGTAGTCGAACTCGTCCGCTGGCGGCATGATCGGACCTCGGGCGCGCGCGGCGCGGTCTGTGCGGGCTGGTGCCGGCAGCCCGAATCGAACGGGCGACCTACCGCTTACAAGGCGGTTGCTCTACCAACTGAGCTATGCCGGCACGGGCGCCGGATTCTAGCAGCCGCGCGCGCGGCACCCGGAACATCGGCAGCCATCACCGCGCCGCGGATGGCGCCGCGCGTTCAGCCGAAATCGGCTGAAC
>JAJYMF010000214.1 GCA_021787175.1 Pseudomonadota bacterium
CAGGCTCTGGACTTGTCAGAGGGCGCCGAGTCCGGCGCAGAGCCTGCCCCGGACCTGATCCGGGGTCCGGACTCGGCTACGCCGCATCAAGCCCATGCGTGCTCGATGCGCGGCAAGCCATCCATGGCTTGAGGAAGGTCTGAACCTGTTCAGACCTTGCCCAAGGCGCTGGATTCAAATGCGTCTATCGGGCGATGATCGAGCCGGGTGCGAACATGAGTCCTGCCCGGCTGGCCGCAGCGCTGAGGCATGATGGTGCGGGCACCACAATGACCGCCCTCGTGGTAAGACTCTGACCGTATTCTCCACGCCATCTCCCAAACGCTGAAAGGGAAGCTTTCATGATCTGCAAGCAACTGATCCGATGGACTTTCGTATCCGCCTGCGGCCTTTCACTGCTGGCCACGAGCGCGACGAGCGGTGTCCATGCCGCACCGCCGCCAGTGCCGGAGACCGTCTACATTCATGTCGATGCCAAGGACCGGGGGACGGCATTCCCCCATTTCTGGGAGCAGATGTTCGGCTCCGGTCGCGCGGTGCTCGCCCTGCGCGACGATTACCGCCGCGACATCGTCACGGTCAAGCAGGCCACGGGCTTCACCTACGTGCGGGCACACGGCATCTTCGACCGCGGCGTCGGCCTGTTCCACCTCGACCCGCAGGGCCAGCCGGTCTACAACTTCTCCTACGTCGACCAGATCTACGACGGCCTGCTGGCCCGCGGCGTGAAGCCGTTCGTGGAGCTGGGCTTCATGCCGCCGGATCTGGCCTCGAATCCCAAGGACCTGTTCAATTTCTGGTACCACCCGAACGTCTCGCCGCCGAAGAGCTACGTGCTGTGGGACGGCATGATCAAGGCCTTCGCACGACATCTGATAGAACGCTATGGCATTGATGAGGTCGCCACCTGGTACTTCGAGGTCTGGAACGAGCCCAATCTGAGCTTCTGGGGTGGCAAGCCCACGCAGACGTCCTACTTCAAGCTCTACGACCACACCGCGCGTGATCTGAAATCGGTCAGCTCGCGGCTGCGCGTCGGCGGCCCGGCGACGGCCCAGGCGGCATGGGTACCGGCATTCCTCGATCACACGTGGAAAGATCACGTTCCGGTCGACTTCGTCAGCACGCATGTCTACGGCGACGACACCGCGAAGAACGTGTTCCACACGGACGAGCACATCCCGCGTTCGGACATGGTCTGTCGCGCGGTGGACGCGGTGCACAGGCAGGTCGAGGCCTCGCCGTATCCTCACCTGCCGCTGATCCTGAGCGAGTACAACGCCTCGTACATGAACCTGCCGAACGTGACCGACTCGGCCTACATGGGCCCGTGGCTGGCCAGCACGATTCGCCAGTGCGCCGGCAAGGTCGACATGATGAGCTACTGGGCCTTCTCCGACGTGTTCGAGGAGCAGGGCGTGGTCCAGAGCCCGTTCTATGGCGGCTTCGGCCTGATCGCGGAGGACCGCATTCCCAAGCCGGCCTTCAACGCGTTCGCCATGCTGCACCGACTGGGCCATGCACGTCTGCCGGTCGACAGCCCTTTGGCCCTGGCCACCCGGCGCAAGGACGGCAGCGTGGTCCTGGCGCTGTGGAACTACGCGCCGCCGGTCGGCACCACGGCGACCTACACCGTCGGTGAGCCGGAAGGCGCCAGCAAGCGGTTCATCGTGGACGTCTCGCACCTGGCCGCCGGCGATCACGCTACCGTGTGGCGGCTGGATCGCAGTCACGGCGACGTGATCGGAACCTTCGATGCCATGGGCCGTCCGGCGTTCCCCAGCCGCGAACAGATCAGGGAACTGCGTCGGGCGGCCGAGCCGAGTCCGCCGCAGCAGCTGGCCGTGCATGACGGTGCGTTCCGTGTCGATATTCCGCCGCAGGGTCTGGTGGTGGTGGAGCTGCACTGATGGATGTGCACAACAGGGAACCGGGGTCCATGGACATGAAGAAAACCTTCCCGAACCCGGGCTGACGGAATCCCCTTCACCTGCCCCACCGGCTTCCGAAGTGCTTTAGTGCTCTCGTGATTTTCCTGTCGCCGCATCGTCGATAACGCGAAACCGCCGCGACCGCCGCGCGATCAGCGCCAGCGCCGCGCGGTCCGGCAGCAGCTTGAACAGGGTCTTGATCGCGCGGTTGAGGCGGCCGTTGATGTAGACGATGTCGCCGCGCTCGACGGCATCGAGACCTTGTGCGACGACGGCGTCGGCGCGCATCCACATCCGCGCAGGCATCTTCGAGACCAGCGCGCGGGCGCCGGTGACGTCGTGGAATTCGGAGTACGTGAAACCCGGACAGAGCGCGGTCACGTGCACGTCGTGACGACGGTTCTCCAGCGCCAGCGACTGCGAGAACTTGATCAGATAGGCCTTGGCGGCGGCGTACAGGGTATGACCGGGCGTGCCGGGCAGGTGTCCGGCCAGCGAGGCGACGTTGACGATGCGGCCGTAGCCGCGCGCCCGCATGCCGGGCAGCAGGCGGTGCGCCAGCTCGGTCGGCGCGGTGATCAGCACCTGGATGAAGTCGGCGTGCCGCGACCACGGGCTGGCGTCGAAGGTGCCGGGTACGCCGTAGCCGGCGTTGTTGATCAGCAGGTCCACGGCGAGGCCGTCGCGTTCGAGCGCGGCGACCAGGCGCTGCGGCGCGGAGGGATCGGCGAGGTCCTGCGCGTACACGGCCACCTCGACGCGGTGCGCGGCACGCAGCTCGGCGGCAAGCGCATCGAGACGATCGTGGCGACGCGCGGTCAGCACCAGCGCATGCCCGCGCTGCGCCAGGGCGCGGGCGAAGGCGGCGCCGATGCCGGAGGAGGCGCCGGTGACCAGGGCGCGGCGGATGCGAGGGGTGTCCATGACTTTCCTTGATCGGTGTCAATTGCGTCGGTGGGGCGGCGTGGCTATGCTGCGCCGCCTTCCGCGGAGCACGGCCCGATGCGCAGGAAACTGGTCGCCGCCAACTGGAAGATGCACGGCTCCCGCGATGCCAATCGCGCGCTGATGGATGCGTTGACGGCCTCGTTGCCGGGCTCCTGCGACGTCGTCGTGTTCCCGCCGTTTCCCTATCTTGCGGAGCTGATCACCGCGTACGCAAGCGCGGGCATCGGCTTCGGTGGCCAGGACGTCAGCGCCCATGCCGAAGGCGCCTACACCGGCGAGGTCGCGGCGGCGATGCTCAAGGACATCGGCTGCGGCCATGTGCTCGTCGGCCACTCCGAGCGCCGCCAGTACCACGCCGAGGACGACGCGCAGGTCGCGTCCAAGTTCATGGCGGCGCAGGCGGATGGGTTGGTCCCGGTGCTCTGCGTGGGCGAGACCCAGCAGCAGCGCGATGCCGGCGCCACCGAGTCGGTGATCGCGCGCCAGCTCGGCGCGGTGATCGCCGCCGCCGGCGCGCCCGCGTTCGCGCAGGCGCTGATCGCCTACGAGCCGGTCTGGGCGATCGGCAGCGGACGCACGGCCACATCGTCGCAGGCGCAGGATGTGCATGCCTTCATCCGTAGCCAACTCGCGAGCGCCGATGCTAAACTTTCGGGGCTGACTCGCATCCTTTACGGCGGCAGCGTCAAGGCGGCCAACGCGGCTGACTTGTTCGCGCAGCCGGATGTGGACGGCGGGCTGGTCGGAGGCGCCTCGCTGCTGGCGTCCGAATTCCTGGCGATCTGCGCCGCGACGCGCTGACCGCGGCGAGACCATCGACATCATGTTCACCATCTTCTCGGTTTTCTACGTTCTCATCGCCGCGTCGATGATCGTGCTGATCCTGCTGCAGCGCGGCGCCGGTGCGGATGCCGGCTCGGGCTTCGGCGGCGGCGCGTCCTCGACGGTGTTCGGCGCGCGCGGTTCGGCCAGTTTTTTGACGCGCGCGACGGCCGCGCTGGCGACGCTGTTCTTCATCGTCAGCCTCAGCATGGCCATCTATCTCAGCCACGCCGGCGCGCCGCAGAAGACCAGCACTGCGGGTCTGGGCGTGATGGCCGGCGCGGTGACGCCGCCGCCGGCCGCTGCGCCTGCGGCAGTCCCGGCCGCGGGCGAAGTGCCCAAGGCTGCGCTGCCGGCAGCGGCAGCGGTGCCGCTTGCTCCCGCGGCGCCGGCGTCGGGAAAACCGAATCATTGAAGCTTTGTGCCCAGGTGGCGGAATTGGTAGACGCACTACCTTGAGGTGGTAGCGACGCAAGTCGTGGGGGTTCGAGTCCCCCCTTGGGCACCACGTCGAACCCCCAGGCCGCGCTCCCCCGGCGCGACCGCTGATGCGCCGCCCGGCGCGGAGACCACGTCATCGTGCTCGCCGAATACTGGCCTGTCCTGGTGTTCATCGCCGTCGCCGCGGGCCTCGGCCTCGTGCTGCTGGCGATCGGCCTGATCGTCGCTCCCCGCCGCCCCGGCGCGGAAAAGCAGGCGCCCTACGAATGCGGTTTCGAGGCTTTCGAGGACGCGCGCATGAAGTTCGACGTGCGCTACTACCTGATCGCGATCCTGTTCGTCATTTTCGATCTCGAGATCGCCTTCCTGTTTCCGTGGGCGGTGGTATTCGAACGCATCGGCCTGATCGCCCTGGTCGAGATGGCGCTGTTCCTCGGCCTGTTGGTGGTCGGCTTCGCCTACATCTGGAAGAAGGGGGCGCTCGAATGGGAGTGATGGAGTCCCTCGACCGGGTGATGCACAACCCGGCGCCGCTGAACATCGTCGACGACATCCTGCGCCCGGCCGGCGACAACCCGGTGCTGCAGCACGGTTTCGCCACCACCAGCGTCGACGCGCTGCTCAACTGGGCGCGCACGGGTTCGATGTGGCCGATGACCTTCGGTCTGGCCTGCTGCGCGGTGGAGATGATGCACGCCGGCGCCGCGCGGCTGGATCTGGACCGCTACGGGGTGATCTTCCGCCCCAGCCCGCGCCAGTCCGACGTGATGATCGTCGCCGGCACCCTGGTCAACAAGATGGCCCCGGCGCTGCGCAAGGTCTATGACCAGATGGCCGAGCCGAAGTGGGTGATCTCGATGGGCTCCTGCGCCAATGGCGGCGGCTACTACCACTATTCGTACTCCGTCGTGCGCGGTTGCGATCGCATCGTGCCGGTGGACGTGTACGTGCCGGGCTGTCCGCCGACGGCCGAGGCGCTGATTCACGGCATCCTCCAGTTGCAGAAGAAAATCCGCCGCACCAACACGATCGCGCGCTGAGCCCACGCCGCCGCGTCCGTCCGGCGCCCGATGCAGGGCGCGGAGGACGCGAACGGCCGCGAAGGAACCGAGATGGCCCCAACGACCGCCGCCGATTCACCGCTCGCCGCCGCCCTGCGCGACCGCTTGGGCGATCGCGTCGTCGCCCTGGCCGAGGCGCGCGGCGAAACCACGCTCGAAGTGGCGCCGCAGCATCTGCGCGAGGCGGCGGCCCTGCTGCGCGACGACCCCGCCTTTCGCTTCAGCGAACTGATGGACCTGTGCGGCGTGGACTACCAGGGCTACGGCGAAGCGGAGTGGGAGACCTCGCAACAGGCCACCGCGACCGGCTTCTCGCGCGGCGTCGAGGGTGAGGGCCCCGGCCGCTTCCGCTGGTCGGAACGCCCGCAGGGCGCGTCGGTGCCGCGGCGCTTCGCGGTGGTCGTGCACCTGCTGTCGATCAGCCACAACCGCCGTCTGCGCCTGCGCTGTTTCTGTCCGGACGACGGCCTGCCGCTGGTGCCCTCGCTGACCGCGCTGTGGCCAGGCGCCAACTGGTTCGAGCGCGAGGCCTTCGACCTGTTCGGCATCATCTTCGACGGCCATCCCGACCTGCGCCGCATCCTCACCGACTACGGCTTCGTCGGGCATCCGTTCCGCAAGGACTTCCCGCTGATCGGCAACGTCGAGGTGCGCTACGACCCCGACAGGCAGCGCGTGGTGTACGAGCCGGTGTCGATCGAACCGCGCGTCGGCGTGGCGCGCGTGATCCGCCACGACGCCGGTCTGGCCCAGGCGCGCGCCGAGGCCGCCGACCGCTGGCAGCAGAACTGAGCAAACCATGGAAGAGATCCGCAACTACACGATGAACTTCGGGCCGCAGCATCCCGCCGCGCACGGCGTGCTGCGCCTGATCCTGGAGATGGACGGCGAGGTGGTGATGCGCGCCGATCCGCACGTCGGCCTGCTCCATCGCGGCACCGAAAAGCTGGCCGAGTCCAAGCCGTTCAACCAGTCGATCGGCTACATGGACCGCCTCGACTACGTGTCGATGATGTGCAGCGAGCACGCCTACGTGCGCGCGATCGAACGGCTGTGCGGCATCGAGGCACCGATCCGCGCCCAGTACGTGCGCACGCTGTTCGACGAGATCACGCGCATCCTCAACCACCTGATGTGGATCGGCTCGAGCGCGCTCGACCTCGGCGCGATGGCGGTGTTCCTGTATGCGTTCCGCGAGCGCGAGGAGCTGATGGACTGCTACGAGGCGGTCTCCGGCGCGCGCATGCATGCGACCTATTACCGCCCCGGCGGCGTCTATCGCGACCTGCCGGCGAGCATGCCGCAGTACCGCGAATCGCCGTGGCACAAGGGCGAGGACCTCAAGCGCCTCAACGCCTGGCGCGAGGGCTCGATGCTGGATTTCCTCGCCGCCTTCGCCGGGGACTTCCCGCGCCGCGTCGACGAATACGAGGAGCTGCTGACCGACAACCGCATCTGGAAACAGCGCACCGTCGGCATCGGCGTGGTCAGCCCGGAACAGGCGCAGGCCTGGGGCATGTCCGGGCCGATGCTGCGCGGTTCCGGCATCGCCTGGGATTTGCGCAAGAAGCAGCCGTACGCCGCCTATGCCGACGTCGATTTCGACATTCCGGTGGGCGCCAATGGCGACTGCTACGACCGCTATCTGGTGCGCGTCGCCGAGATGCGCCAGTCCAACCGCATCATCCGCCAGTGTGTCGACTGGCTGCGTGCCAATCCCGGTCCGGTGATGGTGGAGACGCACAAGATCGCGCCGCCGGATCGCGAGTCGATGAAGAGCGACATGGAAGCGCTGATCCACCACTTCAAGCTGTTCACCGAGGGCTACTGCGTGCCGGAGGGCGAGGTCTACAGCGCCGTCGAGGCGCCCAAGGGCGAGTTCGGCGTGTACATGGTCTCCGACGGTGCCAACAAGCCGTTCCGGGTCAAGCTGCGCGCGCCCGGTTTTGCCCACCTGTCGTCGATGGACACCATCGTCAAAGGCCACATGCTGGCCGACGTGGTGGCCATGATCGGCACCTACGACATCGTGTTCGGAGAGATCGACCGATGAAGGCCACCGGCAATTTCGATCTCGTCAAGGACGTCGATCCCGCCGTCGCGCTGAGCGCGGCCACGCGCGGACGGATCGATCACTGGCTGGCCAAGTTCCCGCCCGACCGCCGCCGCTCGGCGACGATCCAGGCGCTGATGGCGGCGCAGGAGCAGAACGGCGGCTGGCTGAGCGACGCGCTGATCGCGGCGGTGGCGAAGTATCTCGGCATCCCGCCGGTCTGGGCCTACGAAGTGGCGACGTTCTACTCGATGTTCGAGCTGGCGCCGGTGGCGCGTCACAACGTCGCCATCTGCACCAACATCTCGTGCTGGCTCAACGGCGCCGAGGGCATCGTGCAGCACTGCGAAAAGAAGCTCGGGATCCGGATGGGCGAGAGCAGTGCCGACGGCCGCGTGTATCTCAAGCAGGAAGAAGAGTGCCTGGCCGCCTGCTGCGGCGCGCCGATGATGGTCGTCGACGGGCATTATCACGAGCATCTGGACACCGCCACGGTGGACCGGATTCTCGACGCGTTGAAGTGAGGTAGCACATGGCAGTCGGTCCCGCCCCGCAGGAACACCAGGTCGTCTACACGACCCTGCATTTCGACACGCCGTGGTCGCAGGACAGCTATCTGCAGACCGGCGGCTACGCGGCGTGGAAGAAGATCCTCGCCGAGCGTCCCGATCCGGCGACGATCATCGACGAGGTCAAGAAGTCCGGCCTGCGCGGCCGCGGCGGCGCCGGTTTTCCGACCGGCCTGAAGTGGTCGTTCATGCCCAAGGGCACGACGCAGAAGTACATCCTCTGCAACTCCGACGAGTCCGAGCCGGGCACCTGCAAGGACCGCGACATCCTGCGCTTCAATCCGCATGCGGTGATCGAGGGCATGGCCATCGCCTGCTACGCCACCGGCTCGACGGTCGGCTACAACTACCTGCGCGGCGAGTTCCATCACGAGCCCTATGAGCATTTCGAGCAGGCGCTGAAGGATGCCTATGCCGCCGGCCTGCTGGGCAAGAACATCCAGGGCTCGAGCATCGATGTGGACATTTACGCCGCCCTGGGCGCCGGCGCCTACATCTGCGGCGAGGAAACCGCGCTGATGGAGTCGCTGGAGGGCAAGAAGGGCCAGCCGCGCTTCAAGCCGCCGTTCCCGGCCAACTTCGGCCTCTACGGCAAGCCGACCACGATCAACAACACCGAAACCTACGCCTCGGTGCCGGCGATCCTGCGCCGTGGCGGCGAGTGGTTCCTGAACCTCGGCAAGCCCAACAACGGCGGACCGAAGATTTTTTCGGTCTCCGGCCACGTCGGCAAGCCGGGCAATTTCGAGATCCGCCTCGGCACGCCGTTCAAGGACCTGCTGGAGATGGCTGGCGGCGTGCGCGACGGGCGCAAGCTCAAGGCGGTGATTCCCGGCGGCTCGTCGATGCCGGTGCTGCCGGGCGAGACGATGATGGGCCTGACGATGGACTACGACGCCATCCAGAAGGCCGGCTCGGGGCTCGGCTCCGGCGCGGTGATCGTGATGGACGAGACCACCTGCATGGTGCGCGCCTGCCATCGCATCAGCCGCTTCTACTACGCCGAATCCTGCGGCCAGTGCACGCCCTGCCGCGAGGGCACCGGCTGGATGTACCGCGTGCTGAGCCGCATCGTCGAGGGTCAGGGTACGACCGACGACCTGCATCGCCTGAAAGCTGTCGCCGGCCAGATCGAAGGCCACACCATCTGCGCCTTCGGCGAGGCCGCGGCATGGCCGGTGCAGGGCTTCCTGCGCCACTACTGGCACGAGTTCGAGTATTACGTCGAGCATGGCCGTTCACTCGTCGATGGCGATCTGGGGGTGGCGGCATGAGTGCATTCAATGCCAGGACTGTCCGCAAAGTACGCAAAGAACGCGAAGTGGAATCAGATCGTGTTGGTTTTTGCGATCTTCGCGCCCTTCGCGGACCCAGGCTTTTTGTTCGAGCCGTCCGCAAAGAACGCGAAGCGCGCGAACCCAGGCTTTCAGAGGCGGCTCGATGAGCGCACAACCTTCCAATCCGGCGAGCGCGCCGGATCTCGTCAACATCGAGATCGACGGCCGGCCGCTCCAGGCGCCGAAGGGCTCGATGATCATCCAGGCGGCGGACATCGCCGGGATCGCGATTCCGCGCTTCTGCTATCACCGCAAGCTGCCGATCGCCGCCAACTGCCGGCAGTGCCTGGTCGAGGTCGAGATGGGCGGCAAGCCGATCCCGAAGCCGCAGCCGGCCTGCGCCACGCCGGTGGCCGAGGGCATGAAGGTGCAGACGCGCTCGGACAAGGCGCTGCTCTGGCAGCGCGACGTGATGGAGTTCCTGCTGATCAACCATCCGCTCGATTGCCCGATCTGCGACCAGGGCGGCGAGTGCGAGCTGCAGGACCTGTCGCTGGGCTACGGGCGCTCGGTATCGCGCTACACCGAGCGCAAGCGCCCGGTGGCCGACGAGGACATCGGCCCGCTGGTCGCCACCGACATGACCCGCTGCATCCACTGCACGCGTTGCGTCCGCTTCGTCAGCGAGATCGCCGGCACCCACGAGCTGGGCGGCGTGGGTCGCGGCGAGCATCTGGAAATCAGCACCGCCATCGGCAAGACCATCGACAGCGAG
>JAJYMF010000170.1:0-7107 GCA_021787175.1 Pseudomonadota bacterium
GCCGACCTCGTGGTCTGTCGCAACGTGACGATCTACATGAGCCCGGATGCGAGGCGCTCGGTCGCCGCCCACCTGTACGACGCGCTCGCGCCGGGTGGTTGGCTGCTCGTCGGGCCCGCAGAGCCCTCGGCCGAGACGTACCAGCGGTTCATCCCCCACGTCATCGACGGGATCACGCTCTACCAGCGGCCGTTCGACGAGCCGTCGGCTCACCTGGTGCGTCCGACTGGGGCGGACACGGCGAATCGGCGCGGTGCCGCGCCGCCCGCCGCCGCGCCGCCCGCCGCCGCGCCGCCCGCCGCGGAGGAATTCACCTACGACGCTCCCGCCGAACGGACGACGGCGGCCGCGACGGACGAGACCGGCGAAGCCTGGGAGCCGTCGGAACGTTACGAGGACGGCCTCGATTTCGGCAGCCTCGGCGCCCACGGCAGCGCCGGTGCCGCCGGCGACGACGAGGATCGCGTCGAAGCCCAGGACGCCGCGCCCGAAGGCCTGCGCGAGCACCTGCAGTGGCAGGTCAATCTGCTGCCGCTGTCGGCGCGCGATCGTGCCGTTGCGCTGGCCCTGATCGATGCGCTCGACGACGACGGTTACCTGCGCGAAGGCCTGGAGCCGGTCCTGGCGGCGTTGGATGCCGGCATCGCGATCGCCGAGGTCGAGGCGGTGCGTCATCGCCTGCAGCGGCTGGATCCGGTCGGGATCGGCAGCCTCGATCTGCGCGACTGCCTCGGCGTGCAGATCGACGCGCTGGAAGCCGCCACGCCGCAGCGCGACCTGGCGCGGCGGATCGTCGCCGAGGAGCTGGAGACGCTGGCGCGCCAGGATCTGGGGCGCATCGCGCGCCGTCTGCGCGCCGAGCCCGAGGATGTCGCCGAGGCGGCGGCGCTGATCCGCGCGCTGGACCCGCGCCCCGGCGCGACGCTGTCGGCGCCGGTGGTCGAATACGTCGCCCCCGACGCCTACGCGATCCGCGACCAGGGCCGCTGGCGCGTGGCGCTGGCCGCGGGCAGCATGCCGCGGCTGGCGATCAACCAGCACTACTGCTCGCTGATCGCGCGCGCGCGCCGCGACGACGCCGCCTACATGAAGGGCCAGCTGCAGGAGGCGCGCTGGCTGCTGAAGAGCCTGCGCGCGCGCGCCGATACCCTGCTCAAGGTGGCCGAGGCGATCGTGCGCCAGCAGAGCGCGTTTCTCGATTACGGCCCCGAGGCGATGCGTCCGCTGGTGCTGCGCGAGGTCGCCGAGGAAGTCGGCATGCACGAGTCGACCATCTCGCGGGTGACCACGCGCAAATACCTGCACACCCCGCGCGGCACCTTCGAGTTCAAGTATTTCTTCTCCAGCGGCGTCGGCACCGACGACGGCGGCAGCGCTTCGGCGACCGCGATCCAGGCGATGCTGCGCAAGCTGGTCGCCGCCGAGGACGCGCGCCGGCCGCTGTCGGACCAGGCGCTGGCGGAAGAACTCAAACAGCGCGGCATCAACGTCGCGCGGCGTACCGTGGCCAAGTACCGCGAGGCGCTGCGTATCCCCAGTTCGTCTGAACGCCAGCGTGCCAGCTGACCGGCGCGGAGGAACCGGATCACGTTCGCGCGTTCACAACTCCAGGAGCGGCCCGGCCGTCTCCCGTCACGCCGCTGCGGCGGCGCTGTTTCCACGCGAAGGAGATCACCATGCAGGTCCAGATCAGCGGCCATCAGATCGAGGTCACCGCGGCGCTGCGCGATCACGTGCAGTCCAAGCTCGACCGCCTCGGGCGCCACTTCGACAACGTCACCGGCCTCAGCGTGGTGCTGTCGGTGGAGAAACTGGTGCATCGCGCCGAGGGCACGCTGGCCGTGGCCGGGCGCACCCTGCATGCCGAGGCCAGTGACGGCGACATGTATGCCTCGGTCGATCTGCTGTTCGACAAGCTGGTCGCGCAGCTGCGCAAATACAAGGAAAAAGTCACCGATCACCATCGCGACGAGGCTCGCGACGTGCGCGCCGTCTGAGCGGCGCGTGCATTTCGTCGAACTGCTGGGCCCGGCCGCGTGCGCGGTCGGGCTCGCCGCCGGCAGCAAGCACCGTCTGCTCGAGGACATCGCCCGCCGGCTGGCGCCGGATGCGGCGACGGCGCTGCCGCTGCTGGACGCCCTGAACGAGCGCGAACACCTCGGCGGTACCGGTCTGGGCGGCGGCGCCGCGCTGCCGCACGGCCGCTGCACGGGCCTGGCGGCGCCGCGCGCCGGCCTGTTCCGGCTGGCCCGCGGCGTCGACTTCGGCGCCGCCGACGGCGTGCCGGTGGATCTGGTGGCCGTGCTGGCCGTGCCGGTGCAGTACACCGCCGCCCAGCTGGCACTGCTGGCCGAGATGGCGGAGGCGCTGGCCGACGCCGGCCTGCGCCAGCGTCTGCGCGCCGCCGCGGATGCTGCGGGCTTGCGCGCCGAACTGGCAGAATGGACGCGCCGCGCCGGCTGAGCCGCGACGCCGGCACCGGGAGCCGCGTGGACCGACTGACCGCACGACAGCTGTATGACGGGGTGCACGAGCGCCTGGCGCTGCGCTGGCTGGCCGGCCTGCGCGGCGAGGCGCGCCTGCTCGAGCCCGGCGCCACGCAGGCACGGCGGCCGTCGCTGGTCGGCTACCTCAATGTCATCTACCCCAACAAGGTGCAGATCATCGGCACCGAGGAACTGGCCTATCTCGACGCTCTGGAGGCCCGCCAGCGCTGGGAGACGGTGCAGAAGATCGTCGCCCAGCGCCCGCTGGCGCTGATCGTGACCAAGGATCAGGCGGTGCCCGCCGATCTGCGCGAGGCCGCCGACGAGACCGACACGCCGCTGTGGATCAGCGCCAAGCGCGGCCACGAACTGCTGACCTGGCTGCAGTACCACCTGGCCCGGCAGCTGGCGCGCTCGCTGACCCTGCACGGCGTGTTCGTCGAGGTGTACTCGATCGGCGTGCTGATCACCGGCGAGTCCGGCACCGGCAAGAGCGAGCTGGCGCTGGATCTGCTGACCCGCGGCCATCGCCTGGTCGCCGACGACGCGCCCGAGTTCACCCTGATCGCGCCCGACGTGATCGACGGCAGCTGTCCGGAGATGCTGCGCGACCTGATCGAGGTGCGCGGGCT
The DNA here is from genome assembly GCA_021787175.1 of Pseudomonadota bacterium. Taxonomy (GTDB): domain Bacteria; phylum Pseudomonadota; class Gammaproteobacteria; order Xanthomonadales; family Rhodanobacteraceae; genus Metallibacterium. The sequence continues at coordinate 3,119 of JAJYMF010000170.1, forward strand.
GGGCGTGCTCAACGTGCGCGAGATGTTCGGCCACACCGCGGTCAAGGCCTCCAAATATCTGCGCCTGATCGTGCATCTGCAGCCGCTGGACGCGATCGCCGATCCCGACGGCATGCTGCGGCTGACCGGCGTGACCGGCGTGCGCGAGCTGTTCGACGTCAAGGTGCCGGTGATCACCATTCCGGTCGCGCCGGGGCGCAATCTCGCGGTGCTGGTCGAGGCCGCGGTGCGCAGCCACATGCTCAAGGGCAAGGGGATCGACCCCGCGCAGACCTTCATCGACCGCCAGGCGCACCAGCTGCGCCGCCTGCCGCCGTGGTGACCGCATGAACAGCGAAACGCCGCGCATCGTGGTGCTGACCGGCCTGTCCGGCGGCGGCAAGACCGTGGCCCTGCGCGCGCTGGAGGACCTCGGCTACTACTGTGTCGACAACCTGCCGCTGGCGCTGATGCCGGCGCTGGTGCGCGCGCTGGTGGCCGATGCCGCCGGTCCGCGCCGCATCGCCATCGGCGTCGACGTGCGCACCCGCGGCGGCGAGCTGGAACGCATGCCGACGGTGCTCGCCGAGCTGGCCGCCGCCGGCACCGCCGCGGAGCTGGTGTTCGTCGAGGCGCGCGACGAGGTGCTGCTGAAACGCTATGCGGAGACGCGCCGCCGGCATCCGCTGTCCGGCGCGGGGCTGTCGCTGGCCGGCGCCATCGCGCGCGAGCGCACCCTGCTCAAGCCGCTGGCGGCGCTGGCCGATCGCGTCGTCGATTCCAGCGAGCTCAATGTGCACCAGCTGCGCCGGCTGATCGCCACCGGCTACGGCCTGTGCGAGCGCGGGCTGACGCTGATGTTCGAGTCGTTCGCCTACCGCAAGGGCCTGCCGCCCGACGCCGACTTCGTGTTCGACGCCCGCTGCCTGCCCAACCCGCACTGGGACCCGACGCTGCGGCCGCTGTCGGGCAAGGATGCGGCGGTGCGCGCGTATCTCGAGGCACAGCCGGCGGTGCGCGAGTACCTGGACGATCTGATCCGCCTGCTGGACACCTGGCTGCCGCGTTTCGAGGGCGAAGACCGCAGTTACGTCACCGTCAGCATCGGCTGCACCGGCGGCCGCCACCGTTCGGTGTTTCTGGCCGAGCGCCTCGCCGAACACTTCCGCGACGGCCATGCGCACGTGCTCAGCTTTCATCGCGAGATCGAGTAGGCGTATGGCCGTCGGCATCCTGCTGGTCACCCACGAGGGCGTCGCCAGCGCGCTCAGCGCTGCCGCCCGGCACGTGCTGGCGCGGTTGCCGGATACCCTGGACCTGTTCGAGGTCGCTGCCGCCGCCGATCCCGAACGCGCGCTCGCCGACGCCGCCCACCACGCGCGCGATCTCGATCGCGGCGACGGCGTGCTGGTGCTGTCGGACCTTTACGGCGCCACGCCCTGCAACGTCGCCCAGCGCCTGCGCGAGCGTGGTGCGCGGGTGCGCTGCGTGGCCGGGCTCAACCTGCCGATGCTGCTGCGCGTGCTCAACTACGCCGAGCGGCCGCTGGACGAGCTGGCCGAGATCGCTGCCAGCGGCGGCCGCGGCGGCATCGTGCCCGACGGCGCCGCGCCGTCCGGACCCGGACGCGGCTGAGCAGCGTGCGCGCGGGGCTCGACCTCGCCGCGCGCAGCCCGCATGCTTGCGGCAGGGCCGGTTGCCGGCCGGGCGGCCGCATTCGGAGGGGCTCATGCAGGAACAGGACATCGTCATCAGCAACCGGCTCGGCCTGCACGCGCGCGCGGCAGCCAAGCTGGTGCAACTGCTGCAGGGCTTTCGCGCCAGCGTCTGGCTGCTGCACCGCGGCCGCGAGATCAACGCCAAGAGCATCATGGGCGTGATGATGCTAGCGGCCGGGCAGGGCAGCGAGCTGACCGTTCGCGCCGATGGCGACGACGCGGCGGCGGCGCTGGCGGCGGTGGTCGACCTGTTCGCGCGCAAGTTCGACGAGGGCGCATGAGCCGGATCGCGCCCAGCTGCGAGCCGCCGCCATGAGGCGGGTGCTGACCGGCGTCGCCGTCGCGCCGGGCATGGCGCTGGGCCGCGCGCGGCGGGTGCAGCCGCGCCGGTACAGCGCCGATATGCGGCCGCTCGACGCCGCCGAGGCCGAGGTCGAGATCGCCCGCCTCGAAGCCGCGCTGGCGCATGCCCGCACCGAGATCGCCGAGGTGCGCGGGCGCCTGCAGGGCGTGCTCAAGCGCGAGGCCGAACCGTTCCTCGATGCCCATGCGCTGCTGCTCGACGACCCCGAGCTGCATGCCGGCCTGCTGACGATGATCCGCACCGGCCGCTACCGCGCCGGCGCCGCGCTGATCGCGCAGCGCGACCGCCTCGGCGCGCTGTTCGGTGCGATGGCCGACCCCTACCTGCGCAGCCGACGCGAGGATTTCGATCAGGTGATCGGCCGCGTGCTGGCGGCGCTGGAGCGCGACACCAGCGTCGAGGAGCGGCGTCTGGCCGCGCGCGTCGGCGACATCCTGGTGGCCGAAAGCCCGACCCCGGCCGAGGTCGCCGCGCTGGCCGGCCACGGCCTGCTCGGCGTGCTGGCGAGCAGCGGCAGCGCCTATTCGCACAGCGCGATCCTCGCTCGCAGTCTGCGCCTGCCGATGCTGACCGGCGTGCACGAGGCGCTGGATGCGGTGCGCGACGACGACCTCGTGCTGCTGGACGGCGAGCACGGCGAGGCGGTGCTGCATCCGGCCGCCCAGGATCTGGCGCGTTACCGCCAGTGGCAGCGCGATGCCGTGCGCGACGAGCAGCGCCGCGCCGGCTTTGCGCACGCGCCCAGCCGCAGCCGTGACGGTGTGCGCATCCAGCTGCACGCCAACGCCGAGCGCAGCGCCGAGATCGCCCAGGCGCACGCGTGCGGTGCCGACGGCGTCGGCCTGTATCGCACCGAGTTCCTGTTCCTGCGACGCGCCGAACTGCCCGACGAGGACGAGCAGTTCGAGGCCTACCGCGAGCTGGTGCTGGGCATGGGCGGCTGCACGGTCACCGTGCGCACGCTCGACATCGGTGCCGACAAGGCCGACGGCAGCGGCCTGGCACTGGCGGCCGAACCCAACCCGGCGCTGGGTGTGCGCGGCTTGCGCCTGTCGCTGCGCCAGCCCGCCGTGTTCCGCACCCAGCTGCGCGCGATGCTGCGCGCGGCGGCGCTGGGGCCGCTGCGCATCCTGCTGCCGATGGTCACCACCGCGGCCGAGCTGCGCGCCGCGCGTGCACACGTCGATGCCTGCACCGAGACGTTGCGCGCCGAGGGCCACGCCACGCCCGATGCGGTCGCGGTCGGCGCCATGATCGAGGTGCCGGCGGCGGCGCTGTGCGCACGGGCGCTGCTGGCGGAAGCGGATTTTGCGGCGATCGGCACCAACGATCTGGCGCAATACGTGCTGGCCGCCGACCGCGGCAACGACGCGCTCGGCGAGCTGTACGACCCGCTGCATCCGGCGCTGCTGCGGCTGATCGCGCACGTGGTCGCCGCCGGGCGCCGCGCCGGCCGGCCGGTCAGTCTGTGCGGCGAGATCGCCGGCGAGCCGGCGCAGCTGCCGCTGCTGCTGGCGCTGGGGTTGACCGAGCTGAGCATGCATCCGGCGCGGCTGCTGGCCGTGCGCGAACGGCTGGCCGCGCTGGACGTGGGCGCGCTGCGGACGCTGGCACCGCGTCTGGTGCGCGCGGCCGATCGCGAGGCGGTGACGGCGCTGCTGCCACGCGGGTGACGCGGATCAGACCGGGACGGATCGGATGCGCCGGCGCTTTGCCGCGGCCTGAGGGGGTGCTGTCGGGGCGGCGCGGGCCGTGGCGAGAAAGGCGTCCAGCAGGGCTCCGTGGTAGCGGCCGTGGCCGACCACCAGCCGCAGCGTACGACGCAGCTCCAGGAATGGCGTCGCCAGCATCACCAGGCGCCCGGCGGCGACGGCATCGCGCACCGCGACCTCGGGCAGGCAGGCGATGCCCAGCCCGGCGACCACCGC
>JAJYMF010000170.1:7117-9857 GCA_021787175.1 Pseudomonadota bacterium
GACCACCGCCTGCTTGATCGCCTCGGTCTGGTCGAGTTCGAGCACGGTCTCGCCGGCGGGCAGCTGCGCCAGCGCGCGCTCGGCCAGCACGCGCGTCGCCGAGCCGGGCTCGCGCAGGATCCAGCGCGCGCCGGCGAAATTCGCCGCCCGCAGGCGCCGCCGCCGCGCCAGCGGATGATCCGGCCGCGCGCAGACCGCCAGGGCGTCCTCGCGCCACGGCACGGTTTCCAGCGTGGCGTCGGCCACCGTGCCCTCGACGCAGGCCGCATCCAGCGCGTAGTCGCGCAGCTGCGCCAGCACTGCTGCGGTGTTGCCCACGGTCAGCCGCACCGCCACCTGCGGGTGCGCGGCGACGAAGCCGCCCAGCAGCTCGCCGATGCGGTAGTTGCCGACCGTGTTGCTGGTGCCGATGCGCAGCTCGCCGCTCAGCGTCGGTGCCGCCGCGGCGTTGCCATGGCCTTCGATCTCCTGCAGCCGCTGCAGGGCCTCGCGCGCCAGCGGCAGCAGCGCGCGGCCGCGCGCGTTGAGATGCAGCCGCCGCTGCGTGCGGTCGAACAGCGCCACGCCGAGGCGGCGCTCGAGTTCGGCCAGCGCCATGCTGGCGGCGGGCTGGGTCAGGTGCAGTTGCTCGGCGGCCATGCGCACGCTGCCGCGCGTGGCGACCGCGGCGAACACCTCGAGCTGGCGCGGGCTGATGCCGATCATCAGTTTCGATTATGCATGCGATCAGAAATCGCGAATAGTCTTATGGGATATCCGCCCGTAGGCTGCGTGTTCCGACGAGGGATCCCGCATGTCCACGCCACCCCCGGCTGAAGCCGCTGTCGTCGACGCCACGGCGATCGACGTCACCGTCGCCGACAACGTCGGCCTGGCGCAGGCGCCGGACCTGGCATCGCCGCTGGCGCACGTGCCGGGACTGGCATTGACGGTGGGCATCGCCGTGCTGGCGCTCCTGCTGGGACGTGTGGAGCCGCTGATCGGCGGCCCGGTGTTCGGCATCGTGCTGGGCGTCGTGGTGCGCAACCTGCGCGCGCCCGGCGCGGCGTTCCAGCCCGGCATCCGCTTCGCCGCCCGCAAGGTGCTGCAGTGGTCGGTGGTGGCGCTGGGCTTCGGCCTCAGTCTGGGCACGGTGGCGCACACCGGGCTGCAGTCGCTGTCGGTGACCCTGGTGACGATGACGGCGGCCTTCGTCGCGGCGTGGGGGCTGGGCCGCCTGCTCAAGGTGCCCGGCACGCTGAAGCTGGTGATCGGCGTCGGCACCGCGATCTGCGGCGGCTCGGCGATCGCCGCGGTGACACCGATCGTGCGCGCCGACGATCACGAGACGGCGTTCGCGATCTCGACCATCTTCCTGTTCAACCTGGTCGCGGTGCTGCTGTTCCCGGCGCTGGGGCATCTGCTGCACCTGTCGAGCCTCGGCTTCGGGATGTGGGCCGGCACCGCGATCAACGACACCTCGTCGGTGGTGGCGGCCGCGTACAGCTACTCGCATGCCGCCGGCGACTACGCCACCATCGTCAAGCTGACGCGCTCGACATTGATCATTCCGGTGTGCCTGGTGCTGGCATTCTACGAGGCCTGGCGGCACAAGCAGCGCGGCACCACGGGCTTCAGCCTGCGCCGCATCTTTCCCTGGTTCATCCTGTGGTTTCTGGTGGCGTCGGCGGTGCGCACCGCCGGGCTGATCCCGGCGGTCCTGCTCCCTGGCATCCAGGACGTCGCGGCGTTCCTGATCATCGTCGCGCTGACCTCGATCGGCCTGTCGTCGGACCTGCGCCGGATGGCGGCCACCGGTGCGCGGCCGATCCTGCTCGGGCTCGGCGTATGGGCGGCGGTGGCCGGCAGCAGCCTGCTGGTGCAGCAGGCGATCGGCAAGCTGTAGCGATCCTCCCGACGGGCAACGCGGCGGACGCCACGGCCGGCGAGCCATCCTCCGCGAATTGATTGGCAGGGTGTTGCTCGACACAGCCCTGCTGCCCTGCGATGCGCGCGGTGCGACAATCGGCGGCGTCCTTCCGGAGATCCGCCATGCCGCTGCCGCCGCCGATTCCCCCCGCCTCCGGAATCGTGCCGGAGCCCAAGCGCACCGGCATCGAACTCACCGTCAACGGCGAGCGCTACATGCACACGGGCGATCCCGACATGCCGCTGCTGTGGTGGCTGCGCGACGTGCTGCGCCTGACCGGCACCAAGTACGGCTGCGGCGTCGGCGCCTGCGGCGCGTGCACGGTGCTGATCGACAGCAAGCCGGCGCGCGCCTGCCTGACGCCGGTGGCTGCAGCGCGCGGACGCAACGTCACCACCGTCGAAGGCCTGGCCGATCCGATGGGCCGCCTGCATCCGGTGCAGCGCGCCTGGATCGACGAGGACGTGCCGCAGTGCGGCTACTGCCAGGCCGGCCAGCTGCTGGCCGCGGCCGAACTGCTGGCGCGCAAGCCGCAACCCGGCGATGCCGACATCGACGCCATTCCCAACCTGTGCCGCTGCGGCACCTATCCGCGCATCCGCCGGGCGATCCGGCGCGCCGCCGCGATCGCCGCCGGAGAGACGCCGTGAGCACGGGCAGCGGGCTCACCCGCCGCGGCTTCTTGCGCGTGCTGGCCGCCGCCGCCGGCGCGCTGGTGGTCGGCATTCCGGCGCGAGCATGGGCACAGCAGGACGGCCGCGAAGACCTCGCCATCCTCGGCGACAGCTGGACCGCGTTGAATGCGTTCGTGCGCGTCGAGCCCAACGGCCG
>JAJYMF010000331.1 GCA_021787175.1 Pseudomonadota bacterium
GTCCGCATTGAAGGCGGTGCAGACCAGCGGGTGCAGCTGGATCGCCTTGCCCTCGATCAGCACCGGTTCGAAGGCCTGGATGCCGAGGCGATGCAGGGTCGGCGCGCGGTTGAGCAGCACCGGATGCTCGCGGATCACCTCCTCGAGGATGTCCCACACCACCGGCTCTTCGCGCTCGACCAGCTTCTTGGCCGCCTTGATCGTGGTCGCCAGACCGCGGCTCTGCAGCTTGGCGAAGATGAAAGGCTTGAACAGCTCCAGCGCCATCTTCTTGGGCAGGCCGCACTGGTGCAGGCGCAGGGTCGGGCCGACCACGATCACCGAGCGGCCGGAGTAGTCGACGCGCTTGCCCAGCAGGTTCTGGCGGAAGCGGCCCTGCTTGCCCTTGATCATGTCCGCCAGCGACTTCAGCGGGCGCTTGTTGGTGCCGGTGATGGCGCGGCCGCGACGGCCGTTGTCGAGCAGCGCATCGACCGACTCCTGCAGCATGCGCTTCTCGTTGCGCACGATGATGTCGGGCGCGTTGAGCTCGAGCAGGCGCTTGAGGCGGTTGTTGCGGTTGATGACGCGGCGGTACAGATCGTTGAGATCCGAGGTCGCGAAGCGGCCGCCGTCCAGTGGCACCAGCGGACGCAGGTCCGGCGGCAGCACCGGCAGCACGGTCAGCACCATCCACTCCGGACGGTTGCCGGAATCGATGAAGGCCTCGATCAGCTTGATGCGCTTGGTCAGCCGCTTGAGCTTGGTCTCGGAGTTGGTGGAGCCGAGATCCTCGCGCAGCCGCACCAGATCGGCGTTGAGGTCGAGCGTCTTCAGCAGCTGGTACACCGCCTCGGCGCCCATGCGCGCGTCGAACTCGTCGCCGTGCTCCTCGACCGCCGCGAGGTATTGATCCTCGGTCAGCATCTGGCCGCGGTCCAGCGTGGTCAGACCCGGATCCACCACCACATAGGCTTCGAAGTAGAGGATGCGCTCGATGTCGCGCAGGGTCATGTCGAGCATCAGGCCGATGCGCGACGGCAGCGACTTCAGGAACCAGATGTGCGCGGTCGGACTGGCCAGCTCGATGTGACCCATGCGCTCGCGGCGCACCTTGGCCAGGGTGACTTCGGTGCCGCACTTCTCGCAGACGACGCCGCGGTGCTTCATGCGCTTGTACTTGCCGCACAGGCACTCGTAGTCCTTGATCGGACCGAAGATCGCGGCGCAGAACAGGCCGTCGCGCTCGGGCTTGAAAGTGCGGTAGTTGATGGTCTCGGGCTTCTTCACTTCGCCGTACGACCAGGATCGGATCAGATCCGGCGAGGACAGACCGATCTTGATGGCGTCGAAATCCAGCGGCTGGCGCTGCTGGTTGAACAGATTGAGCAGGTCTTTCATGGTTCAGTCTCCGGTTCCGGCGCCGATCACTTGTGTTCGTCCAGCTCGATGTTGATCGCCAACGAGCGGATTTCCTTGACCAGCACGTTGAACGACTCCGGCATGCCGGCAGCCATCTCGAGATTGCCGTCGACGATGTTCTTGTACATCTGGTTGCGGCCCTGCACGTCGTCGGACTTGACGGTTAGCATTTCCTGTAGCGTGTACGCCGCGCCGTAGGCCTCGAGCGCCCAGACTTCCATCTCGCCGAAGCGCTGACCGCCGAACTGCGCCTTGCCGCCCAGCGGCTGCTGGGTGACCAGCGAGTACGGGCCGGTGGAGCGGGCGTGCATCTTGTCGTCGACCAGATGGTTGAGCTTGAGCATGTGCATGTAGCCGACCGTGACCGGGCGATCGAACGCCTCGCCGGTGCGGCCGTCGTACAGGCGCGTCTGACCCGACTCCGGCAGGTCGGCCAGCTTCAGCATGGCCTTGATCTCGCTTTCCTCGGCTCCGTCGAACACCGGCGTCGCCATCGGCACGCCGCTGCGCAGGTTTTCGGCCAGGGCCAGGATCTCGGCGTCGCTGAACTGCTTGAGGTTGACGCGGGCGGTGACCTTGTCGTGGTTGTAGACCTGATCGAGGAACTCGCGCACCTTGGCGGTCTTCTCGTGGGCATCGACCATGCGCGCGATCTTCTGGCCCAGGCCCTTGGCGGCCCAGCCGAGATGGATCTCGAGGATCTGGCCGATGTTCATGCGCGAAGGCACGCCCAGCGGATTGAGCACGATGTCCATCGGCGTGCCGTCGGCCATCATCGGCATGTCCTCGACCGGCACGATCATCGACACCACGCCCTTGTTGCCGTGGCGTCCGGCCATCTTGTCGCCGGGCTGGATGCGGCGTCTGACGGCCAGGAACACCTTGACCATCTTCAGCACACCGGGGGCGAGGTCGTCGCCCTGGGTGATCTTGCCCTGCTTCTCCTTGAAGCGCTTGTCGAATGCGTCGCGGTGGCCCTTGATCTGCTCGGCGGCACGCTCGAGGAACTCCGCGGCCTCCTCGTCCTTGACGCTGATCTTGAACCACTCGTCCTTCTTCAGGCCGTTGAGGTAGGCGTCGGTGATCTCGGCGCCGCGCTTCAGGCCCTGCGGGCCGCTGCTGGCAATCTTGCCCACCAGCTGCGAGCGCATGCGGCTGTAGATCGCGCTCTCGAGAATGCGGAACTGGTCGTCGAAGTCCTTGCGGATGCGCTTGATCTCCATCTCTTCGATCTGGCGCGCGCGCTTGTCCTTCTCGATGCCATCGCGGGTGAACACGTGGACATCGATCACGGTGCCGTCCATGCCCGGGGGCACGCGCAGCGAGGAGTCCTTCACGTCGGACGCCTTCTCGCCGAAGATCGCGCGCAGCAGCTTCTCCTCGGGGGTCAGCTGCGACTCGCCCTTGGGCGTGACCTTGCCGACCAGGATGTCGCCGGCCTTGACCTCGGCGCCGATGTAGACGATGCCCGATTCGTCGAGCCGCGCCAGCGCCTGCTCGCCGACGTTGGGAATGTCGGCGCTGATCTCCTCCGGCCCCAGCTTGGTGTCGCGCGCGACGCAGGTCAGCTCCTCGATGTGGATCGAGGTGTAGCGGTCCTCCTGCACGACGCGCTCGGAGATCAGGATCGAATCCTCGAAGTTGTAGCCGTTCCAGGGCATGAACGCGACCAGCATGTTCTGCCCCAGGGCCAGCTCGCCGAGATCGGTCGAGGAACCGTCGGCCAGCACGTCGCCGCGCGCCACCACGTCGCCCACGTTCACCAGCGGACGCTGGTTGATGTTGGTGTTCTGGTTGGAGCGCGTGTACTTGGTCAGCGTGTAGATGTCGACGCCGGCGTCGTTCTCGCCAACCTCGCTCTCGTGCGCGCGCACCACGATGCGCGCCGCGTCGACCTGGTCGATCACGCCGCCGCGGCGCGCCGCCACGGTGACGCCGGAATCGCGCGCCACGGCGCGCTCGATGCCGGTGCCGACCAGCGGCTTCTCGCTGCGCAGCGTCGGTACCGCCTGGCGCTGCATGTTGGCGCCCATCAGCGCGCGGTTGGCGTCGTCGTGCTCGAGGAACGGCACCAGCGCCGCCGCCACCGACACGGTCTGCATCGGCGAGACGTCCATGTACTGGATGTCCGCCGCCGGGCGCAGCTCGGACTCGCCGCGGAAGCGGCAGGACACGAACTCCTCGGTCAGCATGCCGTGCTTGTCCAGCGGCGCGTTGGCCTGGGCGATCACGAACTCGCCCTCCTCGATCGCCGACAGATAGTCGACTTCGTTGGTGACCTTGCCGTCGTTCACCTTGCGGTACGGCGTCTCCAGGAAGCCGTAGGAGTTGGTGCGCGCATAGACCGCCAGCGAGTTGATCAGGCCGATGTTCGGGCCTTCCGGCGTCTCGATCGTGCAGACGCGGCCGTAGTGGGTCGGATGCACGTCGCGCACCTCGAAGCCCGCACGCTCGCGGGTCAGGCCGCCCGGGCCCAGCGCCGAGACGCGGCGCTTGTGGGTGATCTCGGACAGCGGGTTGGTCTGGTCCATGAACTGGCTGAGCTGCGAGGAGCCGAAGAACTCCTTGATCGCGGCGGCCACCGGCTTGGCGTTGATCAGGTCCTGCGGGCCGAGATTGTCGGCCTCGGCCAGCGACAGCCGCTCCTTGACCGCGCGCTCGACGCGCACCAGGCCGACGCGGAACACGTTCTCGGCCATCTCGCCCACCGAGCGCACGCGGCGGTTGCCGAGGTGGTCGATGTCGTCGACCTGACCCTGGCCGTTGCGGATCGCGATCAGCGTGCGCACGACGTCGAGGATGTCGGACGTCTTGCCCAGTTCGGCGACCAGCCGCTTCGACGTCTCGTCGCCGCGCTCGCCGAAGTAGCGGTAGTCGTACAGCACCTCGGCGCCGGTGACTTCCTTGCGGCCGACGCGGCGGTTGAACTTCATGCGGCCGACCGCGGACAGCGCGTAACGCTCGAAGGTGAAGAACAGGTTGTAGAACAGGTTCTGCGCGGCGTCCTTGGTCGGCGGCTCGCCCGGACGCATCATGCGGTAGATCTCGACCAGCGCCTCGAGCTGGGTGCGCGTCGAGTCGATGCGCAGCGTGCTGGAGATGAACGGGCCGCGATCGAGGTCGTTGACGTACAGCGTCTCGATGCGCTCGACGCCGGCCTTGCGGAACTTGACCAGGTGGTCGTCGTTGAGTTCGTCGTTGGCCGCGGCCAGCAGCTCGCCGGTCTTGGTGTCGACCACGTCGCGCGCGAGGATGCGGCCCAGCAAATACTCGTCCGGCACGTCGAGGGTCTTGATGCCGGCCTTGGCCAGCTGGCGCACGTGGCGCTGGGTGATGCGCTTGCCGGCCTCGACCACCACTTCGCCGCCGGCGACGAGATCGAAGTTCAGCGTTTCGCCGCGCAGGCGCTCGGCGACCAGCTCGAGCCGCGCGCCGTCCTTCTTGCCCAGCGTGAACACGTTGTGCTCGAAGAAGATGCTCAGCATCTCCTGGTTGTTGTAGCCGAGCGCGCGCAGCAGCACGGTGACCGGCAGCTTGCGGCGGCGATCGATGCGGGTGAACAGGCAGTCCTTCGGATCGAACTCGAAGTCGAGCCAGGAGCCGCGGTAGGGAATGATGCGCGCGGAATACAGCAGCTTGCCCGAGCTGTGCGTCTTGCCGCGGTCGTGGTCGAAGAACACGCCCGGCGAACGGTGCAGCTGGGACACGATCACGCGCTCCGTGCCGTTGATGATGAAGGTGCCGGTCTCGGTCATGAGCGGCAGTTCGCCCATGTAGACCTCCTGCTCCTTGACCAGCTTGACGGCTTTCTTCGAGGCCGGGCTGTCCTTGTCGTAGATCACCAGGCGCACGGTCACCCGCAGCGGCGCACCGTAGGTCATGCCGCGGTTGCGGCACTCGCGCTCGTCGAACGGCGGTTCGCCGAGGCGGTAATCGACGTACTCGAGCGCGGCGTTGCCCGAATAGCTGCTGATCGGGAACACCGACTTCAGCGCCGCGTGCAGGCCCTTGTCGCCGCGTTGGCGCGGCGCGGTCTCGGCCTGCAGGAAGCCGCGATAGGACTCCGTCTGGATCGTCAGCAGGTTGGGCACGTCCAGCACCGGCGGGCGCTTGCCGAAATCCTTGCGGATGCGCTTCTTTTCGGTAAACGAGTAGGTCATGGTGGGATACCGCCTAGGTCGGTGTGACGCCGGTGGAGCACCGGCAGGGGTGTAAGCGAGGGTCAGAGGTCAGACGTCAGATCGGGGCAGGTGCGCGGGCATCCGGCTCACATCTCACGTCTCATCTCTCACCGCTCGCGATTCCGGTAGCAGGGAAAGGCCGGGGGCTTGCGCCCCCAGCCTCGACTTGCTGTCATTCCCGCGATCGCGGGAATCCCGTGACCTTCGCTTTCAAAGGCACAGGAACCCGGCTCATCGCACATCTCTGTGCTGGCCGGGATGACGACATCCTGTCGTCACTTGAGTTCGACGGAGGCGCCAGCCGCCTCGAGTTCCTTCTTGAACTTCTCGGCATCGGCCTTGGACACGGCATCCTTGACCTCTTTCGGCGCGCCTTCGACCAGATCCTTGGCCTCCTTCAGGCCCAGACCGGTGATCGCACGCACCACCTTGATGACCTCGACCTTCTTCTCGCCCGCGGCCTTCAGGACCACGGTGAACTCGGTCTTCTCTTCGGCCGGGGCGGCGGCACCGGCCGCCGGGGCCGCGGCCACGGCCACCGGAGCGGCGGCGGACACGCCGAACTTCTCTTCCATCGCCTTGACCAGCTCCATCACCTCGACGAGGGACTTGCTGGAGATCGCGTCGATGATCTGCTCGTTGCTGAGGGACATGATCGGTAACTCCTGGATGACTGTTTGATGTGGACTCGTGACGCTGACGGACGGTGCCGGTCAGGCCGCCTGCTTCTGCCGGGCGACCGCGTTCGTCGCGCGCGCCAGCTGGGCGGCGGGCTCCGACAGGACGCGGACCAGCATCGTGGCGGGCTGGACCAGCACGCTGAGCAGCATCGAAAGCGCCTGCTCGCGGGTCGGCAGCGAGGCCAGCACGTCCACATGGGACGCGGGGTAGGCCTTGCCGCCGATCACGACGAGACGGGCTTTCAGCTTCTCGTTGGCCTTGGCGAAATCCTTCACCAGTCGACCGGCCGCACCGGGATCTTCCGTCGAGAAGGCATACACCAGAGGACCGGTGAACTGGTCCTGGGCGCACTCGTACGAGGTGCCTTCCACGGCGCGGCGGATCAGGGTGTTCTTCGCAACCCTCACGAAGACCCCGGACGCGCGCGCCTTCCTGCGCAGCTCGGTGAGCTGCGCGACGGTCATGCCGGTGTACTCGGCGGCGACCAGCGAATGCGCCGTTGTGGCCACGTTCGCCAGTTCGGCAACGAGCTCTTTCTTTTGCGCAAGATTGAGCGCCATTGCATTCTCCGAACCAGGTCCGGATGCGTCCTGCACCGGGTTCCCGTAGCGAGAGCGCCCCCGAATCCTTCGGGACCGCCGGCGTCCCGGCTCGTGCCGAGCCGGACGCCTGTCGTGGTGGCCGTTCCAGGAAAACCTGTTCGGGCAACACCATCTGCGCAGGCCGGGACCATGGTCCCGATTAAGACGTTCGCGACGCGCCGGGCTGCTCCATCGCAGTGGATGCTTCCATGCGGCCCGGTCGCGACGTTTCGCGTCGCCTGCGGTCTTTGACGGCTATCGGCCGCGCCGGTGACACCGATGCGGTCGATCGCCCCCAAATCCTGCCCCGGCTCAAGCCCCGGGGCGGTGGCCGCTGCGGTCCACGGGACCGCAGCCTTGCGTCATTTGAGAATCAGCGTGGACGGGTCCACGGCGACACCGAGACCCATCGTGCTCGACAGCGACACCTTCTGCAGGTAGACGCCCTTGGAGGTGGACGGCTTGGCCTTCATCAGGTCGGCGAGCAGCGCGTTGAGGTTGTCCTTCAGCGCGTCCGGCTCGAAATTCACCTTGCCGATCGAGCAGTGCACGATGCCGGCCTTGTCGTTGCGGAACTTGACCTGTCCGGCCTTGGCGTTCTTCACCGCCGAAACCACGTCGGCCGTCACCGAACCGTCCTTGGGGTTCGGCATCAGGCCGCGCGGACCGAGCAGCTGGCCCAGCTTGCCGACCACGCGCATCGCGTCCGGGGTCGCGATGACGCGACCGAAGTTGAGCTCGCCGGCCTGCATCTTCTCGGCCAGATCCTCCATGCCGACGGCATCGGCACCCGCCGCCTTGGCGGCTTCGGCCTTCTCGCCGGCCGGGCAGAACACCGCCACGCGCACGGTCTTGCCGGTGCCGTGCGGCAGCATGGTCGAACCGCGCACGCCCTGATCCGACTTCTTGGCGTCGATGCCGAGGCGGATGGCGACATCCACCGACTCGACGAACTTGGTCTTGGCGTTGTCCTTGATGATCTTCAGGGCCGCATCGACCGGATACTGCTTGCCGGCCTCGATCGTTGTCATCGCCTTGAATCGCTTGCTGATCTTCGCCATGGCTCAGTCCTCCGTCCGCACGCCCATGCTGCGCGCGCTGCCCGCAATCGTGCGGACCGCCGCGTCCATACCCGCCGCCGTGAGATCGGGCATCTTGGCCTTGGCGATCTCCTCGAGCTGGGCACGGTTCAGCACCTTGCCGACTTTTTCCGTATTGGGGCGCTTGGAGCCCGATTCGATCCCGGCCGCCTTCTTGATCATCACGGTCGCCGGCGGCGTCTTGGTGATGAAGGTGAAGCTGCGGTCGGAGTAGGCGGTGATGATCACCGGAATGGGAATCCCCGGCTCCATCTTCTGCGTGGCCGCGTTGAAGGCCTTGCAGAACTCCATGATGTTGAGGCCGCGCTGACCCAGCGCGGGGCCGACCGGCGGCGAGGGGTTGGCCTGACCGGCCTTCACCTGCAGCTTGATGTAGCCGACGACTTTCTTTGCCATTTCAGTTCTCCGCGGGTGCTAACGCCTGCTGTCAGGCTCCCCGTTCCTGTTTGCTGCGGGACCCGGGACCCAGGATTCGGGGCTCGGAAAAACAAAAGCGAATACTCGCGCCCTTGCTCTTCCGAGTCCCGAGTCCCGGATCCCGGATCCCGGCCCTCAGGCCTTCTCCACCTGGGCGAACTCGAGTTCGACCGGGGTGGAGCGGCCAAAAATCAGCACCGCGACGCGCACGCGGCTCTTGTCGTAATCCACGCTCTCGACGACGCCGTTGAAATCGTTGAACGGGCCTTCGGTAACGCGCACCATCTCGCCCGGCTCGAACAGCACCTTCGGCCGCGGCTTCTCGACGCCTTCCTGCACGCGCTGCAGGATCGCGTCGGCCTCGCTGTCCTTGATCGGCAACGGGCGGTCGGCGGTGCCGCCGATGAAGCCCATCACCTTCGACGTTTCCTTGACCAGATGCCAGCACTCGTCGTCGATGCGCAGCGCCTTGCCGTCCTCGCTGGTCTCGATCTGCACCAGCACGTAGCCGGGAAAGAACTTGCGCTCGCTGCGGCGCTTCTGGCCGCCGCGCATCTCCAGCACCTCTTCGGTCGGCACCAGCACTTCGCCGAATCGTGCCTCCATGCCGGCACGGCGGATGCGCTCCTCGAGCGAGCGCTTGACCTGGTTTTCGAAGCCCGAGTAGGCGTGCACGACATACCAACGCTTGGCCATGGTGCGCCCTCAGTTCCCGATCTTCAGCAGGTGATCGAGGATGGCCCACTTCAGGACCACGTCGATCAGACCCAGCACCAGTGAAATGACCACCACCACGATCGCGATCACGATCGTGGTGCGTACGGTTTCGTCTCGGGTCGGCCAGATCACCTTGCGCAGCTCCAGCTGCGATTCGGCCAGGAAGGCGCGCGCTGCGCGGCCCGGCGCGGTGATCGCCGCGATGCCGAGCGCGACCACCGTGGTGGCCACCACCCCCAGCGTGCGCACCGACTGCGGCAGATTGCCGAAGTAATAGAAACCGGCGAGCCCTGCCAGCAGCACCAGCACCGCCAGCACCAGCTTGCCGATGTCCGCGGCGCTGAGACCGCCGTGTTGTTCCGCCTTGACGTTCATCGTTTCCTTTGCGCCGCGCTGCGCCAAGCGCATCGCCATTGCAATTCGCCCAGTGGCACGCCAGGAGGGACTCGAACCCCCAACCTGCGGTTTTGGAGCCCGCTGCTCTGCCAATTGAGCTACTGGCGTGTGGCTGGTTCTGAAAGCACCAAGGCGAGCCGTCGCCG
>JAJYMF010000145.1 GCA_021787175.1 Pseudomonadota bacterium
CGATCGCGGCCTCGATCGCGGCGCGTTCGTGCAGGCGCTCGGCTTTGCGCAGGGCCTCGGCCAGCGTGGCAGGCAGGCTCATGCGGGATCTCCGTTCACGACAGGCAGTGCCTGCAGCCGGGCGATGAAGGCTGCGCGCTGCGGGTTGTCCTCGAGGCTGGCCCAGCTGCCGGCCGCCGCGCCGCGCAGGCTGGACAGCCGCTCCTCGTCGCAGGGCGCGCGCCCGCGCACCCTGGCCAGCGCCTCCTCGACCAGCGCCGGTGCGCATACCAGCACCAGATCGCAGCCGGCGTCGAGATGGGCATGGATGCGCGCACCGATGCCGCCGGCGGACTGCGCGGCGGCCATGCCGATGTCGTCGCTGAAGACGATGCCATGGAAGCCCATCTCGCCGCGCAGGATGTCCTCGATCCACGCCCGCGCGTAACCGGCCGACTGCGGATCGACCGCCGGATAGGCCACGTGCGCCATCATCACCGCCTCGGCGCCGGCCTCGAACGCGGCCGCGAACGGCAGCAGGTCGGCGGCGTGCAAGGCTTGCAGATCGCGCGGATCACTGGCGGCGTCGACGTGGGTGTCTTCGCGCACCGAGCCGTGGCCGGGGAAGTGCTTGACCGTCGCCGCCATGCCGGCCAGATGCATGCCGCGCACATAGGCCTGCACCAGCGTGGCGCAGGCATCGGGCTCGGCGTGCAGCGCGCGCACGCCGATCGCGCGGTTGCCGCGCGCGAGGTCGGCCACCGGCGCGAACGACAGATCGACATCCAGCGCGCGCATCTCGCTGGCCATCAACCAGGCGTGCTCCTCGGCGCGCGCGATCGCGGCGGCGGGATCGCGGTCGTACAGCGCACCGATGCGTGCCAGCGCCGGCAAGCGGGTGAACCCCTCGCGGAAACGCTGCACCGGACCGCCCTCCTGGTCGACGCTGACCAGGAAATGCTCGCCGCGCAGCGCGCGCAGCGCATCGACCAGGTCGGTGACCTGGGCGCGGCTGCGGAAGTTGCGGGTGAACAGGATCACGCCGCTGATTTCCGGCGCCGCCAGCAGCGCGCGTTCGTGCGCGCCCAGCTCGGTGCCGTCGAAGCCGACCACCAGCATCAGGTGTACTCCTGCCTCTGCGCGAGGCTCCATGCCGAATACGGATGTTCCGCCAGATGCACGTTCAGATAGCGTGAGTCCGCGCTGACTTCGCGACCCAGCCACGGCGGGTGCGGGAACGCCGCATCCACCGCCGGCAGCTCGATCTCGGCCACCACCAGGCCGGCGTTGGCGCCGAGAAACTCGTCCACCTCGAACACGAAGTCGCCGGCCGGAACCTCGTGGCGGATCTTCTCGATCACCGCGCCGCACAGCTGCGCGAGCATGCGCTCGGCGTCCGCGCGCGGAATCGGATACTCGTACTCCTCGCGCTCGATCGTCGTGCGCGCGGCCTTGATGTTGAGCCAGGCGTCGGCATCGGCTACGCGCACGCGCACCGAGGCGCGCGCCGCGCCCATCGCATGCGCGGCAACGCCGACCAGATAGCCCTGCGCCAGGCGGCGGCTGCGCACGACCTCGGCGCGCCAGCGGGCGTCGTGCAGCAGGAACTTGCGTTCGATCTCGACGGCCATCGCTAGTCGTTCCGCTCGGGCTGGGCCATGGTCATGACCGTTCGAACAGCGCGATCGACTCCACGTGCGCGGTGTGCGGAAACATGTCCATCACGCCGGCCGCGCGCAGGACGAACCCGCGCTGCGCCAGGGTGCCGGCATCGCGCGCCAGCGAACCGGGATGGCAGGAAACGTACACCACGCGCCGCGTCGATGCCTGCGGCAGGTACTCCAGCAGTTGCTGTGCGCCGGCGCGCGGCGGATCGAGCAGGATCGCGTCCCAGGGTTCGCGCGCCCACGCCGCGTCGCGCTGGTCGGCGAACAGGTCGGCGCTGAAAAAGCGCGCGTTGTCGATGCCGTTGTGCGCGGCGTTTTCGGCCGCTCGCTGCACCAGACCCGCCTCGCCCTCGACACCGGTGACCGCGGCCACCCGGCGCGCGATCGGCAGGGTGAAGTTGCCCAGCCCCGCGAACAGGTCGAGCACGCGCTGGTGCGGCTGCGGATCGAGCAGCTCCAGCGCGCGCGCGACCATCGCCCGGTTGATCGCGGCGTTGACCTGGATGAAGTCCAGCGGCCGGAACGCCAGCGAGACCCCGCTGGCGGGCAGCGCGTAGCTCAGTTCGACCGCATCGGCGGCCTCCAGCGGCTGCACGCTGTCGATGCCGCCCGGCTGCAGCCAGATCGCCCAGCCGCGCTCGCGGGCAAAGCCGGCGAGGCGCGCGCGATCCGCCGCCGACAGCGGCTGCAGATGGCGCAGCACCAGCACCAGCGCGGCGTCACCGGCGGCGAACTCGATCTGCGGAATGCTGCGCGCGGCGTCGAGCGTTCCCAGCAGTTCGCCCAGCGCGCCCAGCTGCGGTCCCAGCGCCGGATCCAGCACCTCGCAGCGGCGCAGGTCGGCGACGAACTGCGGGTTGGTCTCGCGAAAGCCCACCACCACGCGGCCCTTCTTCTCGACCCGGCGCACCGACAGCCGGCCCTTGCGCCGGTAGCCCCACGGCTCCGCGGTCAGCGCCGGCAGCCAGCGCTGCGGCTGCAGCCTGCCGATGCGCTCGAGGTTTTCCGCCAGCACGCGCTGCTTGGCGGCGATCTGCGCCGCCGGCGCCAGATGCTGCAGGCTGCAGCCGGCGCAGACGTCGTAATGCGCGCAGCGCGGCACGACGCGATCCGGCGACGCGGTCAGCTGTTCGACCACCGCCGCCTCGTCGTAATGCCGGTGCCGGCGCGTGATGCGCACTCGCACGCGCTCGCCGGGCAGCGCGCCGGCCACGAACAGCGCCTTGCCGCCCAGACGGGCGACGCCGCGGCCGTCGTGGCTGAGATTGTCGATGGAGACTTCGGTCGCGGTCATGCGCAGAAACGAAGCCCGGGCTTGCGGCCCGGGCTGGCAGGGATCGACGGGATCGCGCGCTACTTTTTCTTCCACGCGCCGGAGCTGTCCTGATAATACCAGCCGGAACGCGCCTCCTGGATCCAGGTTTGCGCGAACACCGCGCGGATGCGCGGCTCCCACTCCGGGTGACCGTTGGCGCTCGCGATCGCGGCATACAGCTGCGCACGCTGATCGTTGGCGCTGGCGACGATCTGGTTGACCTGCGGACGCTGCGCCAGCGGCACCGCGGAGAGATCACGCACGGCGATATTGCCGTTGGCGGTGAATCCGACCGCGCCGGAGGCGAGCAGCGGCTCGACCTGGCTTACGAATTCGCTGTGCATGCTGGCGCGGATGGACTGGATCTCCGGCGTGCTGATGTCCATGTCCGGCTGGGCCGCCTGCGCGGCCGGGATCAGCAGATCGAGCACGGCGGCCATGCCGCCGCCGGACGTCGCCGGAGCCGCGCTGGCGGCCGGCGCCGGTGCCGACGGGGTCGGCCCGATCACGTCCTGGACGATCTGCTGCGCCGCCTTCTGCGCCGCGGCGGCGGGGAAATAGACGTTGATGGTGACGCAACTCGTCGCCAGCACGGCGAGCAGTGCGGTGAGCACGAGCGAAGCGCGGATACGCATGCGGTTCTCCTTGGCCAGTTTGCAAAACCGGGCATCCTGCCGCGGTTTGCAAGCAAACGGGCACGGCCGAGCCGCGCCACCTTTGCCGCGACGAGCACCTGCATGCTCATCGCGGCGGCACCTCCCTGTGCCGTGCCGGAGCAGTCTTTCAAACTGCTCCGTGCGAAATGAAGGGATCAGCGGATCACCGGGGCCTGACCGGACGTGGCGGCCTGCAGCCTCGACAACAGTGTCGGCCAGTCCACACGCGTCTGATGGCCGATCACCTTGATGTAAGGAAGCCCTCCGCCCTCGACGATCGTGTAGCCGCCGCCTTCGGCCGGCGCGATGCCGCCCATCGTACAGACGTTGCCGGCCAGCGTGCAGCTGAGCCCGATGCGGCTATAGGGAAAGCTGCTGAAGATGCTGAGCACGGCGGCCTGCAACCCTCCGGCCAGGCCGCCGCCGCCGACTTCGGTGAGGTTCTTGACCGCGCGCTGGCTGATGCGGCCGCCGTGATCGGCGCGCAGGCTGGCTTCGAAGGCCACCGGCTTCCAGTTCACCAGGCGCAGGCCGCGGATGGAGCCGTCCAGCGTGCCGGTGATCTGGCCGAAATCGAAAACGCCGGTCAGCGGCGCCAGCTCGACGCCCTTCAGGCTGAGATCGGCGGCGAGCTCGGGCGCGGGCCCGAACGGATGCGCCAGCGCCAGCCGGGTGACGTCGACGAAGCCGCCGAAGACATTGAGGCTGAGACCGCCGTCGAGCGCGATGCGGCCTTGACCGATGCGCAGATCAGGCAGCGCACCGCCGAGCGTGCCGCGAAACGCCGGCCATCCCAGCGCACCCGAGAGCTGGCCGAGATCGACCCCGGCGAGCGCCAGCGAGGCCACCAGCCGCGCACCCTTGCGCGCGCCCGGATACAGCGCCATGCGCTGCAGCAGCAGCTGGCCGCCCAGCAACGGAACCGTTGCCGGCGCGCTCAGCGCCAGGGCGTCGCCGTCGGCATGCCAGCGCAGGGTCGCCGCGCCCAGCGGCACGCGATACAGACTGGCGGCGCTCCACATCAGCGTCGTCACGGGCGCTGCGGCGCCCTGCCGCCAGTCGATGCCGCCGTTGAGCCCGGACACCGCGAAACGGTTGCCGCCGTCGGCGACATCGACGCGGTCGAGATTGATCTGCAGCCGGGTCAGCGCGCCCTGTGCGTAGGCGAGCTGGCCCTGCACGCGCCCGACGGCCTCCAGCCTGGGATAGCCGATCGCGCCCAGCACGCCCTGGCCGTAGCGTTGCAGGGCCTGCGGCAGATGCGCGTCGAAGTGGTCGACGCGCAGCGCGGTCAGCGTGCCCGCGGCATTGGTGGTCAGCGCGGCATCCACACGCAGCCCGCCGACGTCGTCGTAGCGCAGCCGCGGCACGCTCAGCGCGCCGTCCGCCGCGCGCGTGGCGCCGAGATGCAGCTCGGCGTCGCGGGCCGGCAGCGCGACGTACAAACGCCCGGCCAGCAGCTGGCCGCCGCGCAGCGCGCCGTCGAAACTGAAGCGGCTGCCGCTGCTGGCCTGATCGAAGCTGACGTCGCCACGGGCGCCGAACTGCTGTGCGGCGGTCGCCCCCTGATCGGCGGAAAAACCGAACCCGTCCAGACTCAGGCGCCCCGACACCCGCGTGCGCGCCGGATCGAGATCCACCGCCAGCGTGCCGTCGAGGGTTCCGGCCGTCACGCTGGCGCCTTTCCATGCCTGCGCCAGCGCGCCCTGCAGCCAGGCCAGCGGCAGCCCGTCGAGACGCAACTCGACGTGCGTAGGGGTATCCAGCGGCACCGCGGCGGCCAGGCGCACGCCGCGCTGGGTGATCACCGCCTCGAGGGTGTCCTCGGCCGGATCGAGCAGCAGCCCCAGCTGCGCCGCGACGAGCGCGCCACCGGGCGCGCCGCGGACCTGCAGCGGTCCGTCGAGGTGCCAGCGGCCGTCGGTGCCGCGCAGCAACGTGCCGTCCAGCATCAGCGCGACGCCGCGCCAGCCCAGCGCCGGCACATCGGCATGCGCGGCGGCGAGATGCAGCGTCAGCGCTCCGGCCGGTGATGGCGCTGGCGCCAGCGTCAGCGTCACCTGCTGCAGCGCAAAACCGCTGCCGGCGATACGCGTCGCACTGGCACTGAGTGCGGCATGCGCGGAGCCCGCCGCGAGCGCGAGCGCGAGCGCGAGCGCGAGCAGTCGGGCATACGCACTTGCAAGCGGCCTCATGATTCGGGATTCTGACAGAAGCGGCGGCTCCGCTAGGGGAACGGGGCATGAACGACGGCGGCTCCGGCGCGCGACTGCACGTGCTGCTGGCCGAGGACGATGCGGTCAGCCAGTGCTTTTTCGCCGAAACGCTCGCCGCGCTCGGCTGCGACGTGGACGCCTGCACCCGCGGCGACGAAGCCCTGTTGCGCGCGCAGGCGCGGCCTTACGACCTGCTGCTGCTCGACGTGCGTCTGCCGGGCCTGGGCGGGGCGGAGCTGCTGGCGCGACTGCGTGCCGATCCGCAGGCCGCTGCGCGCAACGCTGCGGCAGTGGCCAGCAGCGCGGCACTGGACACTGCGCAGCACCGCGCGCTGCTCGCGGCCGGTTTCGCCGGCACGCTGCTCAAGCCGACCTCCGTGACGGCGCTGGAGGCGCTGGTGGAGGCGCAGCACCTGCGCCTTGGCCGCACCCTGCTCGACGACGAAGCCGCGCTGCGCGCGCTGGGGCCTCGCCGTGAAACGATGACCGCCATGCGCGGACTGCTGGCGGTCGAGCTGATGCAGCTGGCCGGCGACTTCGAACACCGGCTGCGCCACGATCCCGCCGCCCTGATCGAGCCGCTGCATCGCCTGCAGGCGGCCTGCGGGTTCTGCGGCGTGCCGCAGCTGGCCGCCGCGGCCGCCGCGCTGGAACGCAGCCTGCTGCGTGCGGCCGCAGAGCCGGCACCGGAAGCGACGCGCTTCGGCGCCCTGCTCGCCGCCACCCGCGCCGCGCTCGACCACGCCGACACGGCCACGGTCAACGCCCCCTGAGCGCATCGCCCAGCACGCGCCGGCTGCGCAGTTCGGCGCCACCCAGCACCGTGCTGATCAGACTGCGCAGCAGCCGGCGCAACTCGGCCTGCGCCACCGCATCCGGCTCGCGATCAGCCGCCAGCGCCAGCAGCGCGGCGCCGGACACGCGCACGCCCGGCTGGCCCTGCCAGCGCTGCGGACCGTGCTCGGGAAGGTAGACGTAGGCCTCCTCCGGCAGCACCGGTGCGCCACTGTCGATTTCGCGCTCCAGCTGCGGCGCGTAGCCCAGCGTGCCCAGCAGATCGCGTTCGAAGCGGCGCAGCGTCCAGCCCAGCGCGGCGCCGGCGCTCAGCCGCACCAGGGCCTCGCCATAGGCGGCGAACAGCGCCGGATGCGGGTCCTGGCGGCCGCTCAGACGCACCGTCAGCTCGTTGAGGTACAGGCCTGCCAGCAGTGCATCACCCGACAGCGGCAACGGCAGGCCGACTTCGACCGCAGTCAGGGTGCCCAGCTCGCCGCGCAGCAGGAAATCCAGCGCCAGCAGGCGGAAGGGTTCCAGCGCCGCGCGACCGCCGCCGCGTGCACGCGCACCGCGCACCCCGCGCGCGACGAGGCCGATGCGGCCATGGTCGCGGGTCAGGCATTCCAGCAGCAGCGAGGTTTCGCGCCAGGGACGCGCGTGCAGGACGTAGGCGGGCTGCAGCTGGACGCGCACGCCGCCGCGCGCTAGTCGGTCAGGCCGAGGCGGCGCAGTGCGCTGGCGTCGTCCGACCAGCCTTCGCGAACCTTCACCCACAAGCGCAGATGGACGCGGCGCGCGAACAACCGCTCCATGCCGCGCCGCGCCGCGCTGCCCACGACCTTGAGCATGGCGCCACCCTCGCCGATCACGATCGCCTTCTGGCCCTCGCGCTCGACCCAGATCGCCGCGTGGATCTCGGCCATGCCGTCCTCGCGCTCGACGAACTGCTCGATCTCGACCGTGGTCGCGTAGGGCAGCTCCTGCGCCAGGCGCAGCATCAGCTGCTCGCGCACCAGCTCGGCGGCGAGGAAGCGCTCGCTGCGGTCGGTCAGCTCGTCCTCGGCGTACAGCGGTTCGCGCGCGGGCAGGCGCTCCAGAATCGCGAGTTCCAGCTCGGCCAGGCCCTCGTTGCGCAGGGCGGAGACGTAGAACACGGCGTCGAACGGATGTCTCTCGGTCACCTCGGCGACGTAAGGCAGCAGCGCGCGCTTGTCCTTCTGCCGGTCGATCTTGTTGACCGCCAGCAGACGCGGACGCGCGTGCTCGGCCAGCGCCGCGTGCACGCTGCTGTCCTCGTCGGTCCAGCGGCCGGCTTCGGCCACCTGCACGGCCACGTCGACGTCGGCGATCGCCGCGCGCGCGGCGCGGTTGAGGCTGTGGTTGAGCGCACGCCGCGCGCCGCGGTGCAGCCCGGGCGTATCGACGTAGAGGATCTGCCCCGCCGGGCGCGTGGCGATGCCGAGAATGCGGTGACGGGTGGTCTGCGGCTTGGGGCTGACGATGCTCAGGTGCGCGCCGACCAGCGCAGTGAGCAGGGCCGCCTTGCCGACGGTGGGGCGGCCGACCAGGGCGGCGAAGCCGCAGCGCGGTGCGTCGGCGCTCATGCGGCGTCCTGCCCGGCCAGCGTGGCCAGCGCCTTCTGCGCGGCATCCTGCTCGGCGGCGCGACGGCTGCTGCCGCTGCCTTCGAGGCTGATCTGCAACGGCGCGTCGAGCACGCAGGTCACTGCGAACACGCGCGCATGCTCCTCGCCGCGGGTAGCGCTCAGCTCGTAGCGCGGCAGCGGCTGGCCGCGCGCCTGCAACAGTTCCTGCAGCCGCGTCTTGGGGTCTTTCTCCGGTCGCGGCAGCGCCGCGGCGCGCGGCGCGAACAGGCCGCGCACGACGCCGCGGCAGGCGTCGAAGCCGCCGTCGAGGTAGACGGCGGCCAGCAGCGCCTCGAAGGCGTCGGCAAGAATCGAGTCGCGGCGGAAGCCGCCGCTCTTCAGCTCGCCGGGGCCGAGCCGCAACCCGCCGCCGATCTCGAGTTCGCGGGCGACGTCGGCCAGCGCCTGGCCGTTGACCAGCTGCGCGCGCAGCCGCGACAGCTCGCCCTCGTCGGCGCGCGGATGCAGCTCGAACAGCAGCTCGGCGACGACCATGTTGAGCAGCGCATCGCCGAGAAACTCGAGACGCTCGTTGTTGGGCCGGCCGGCGCTGCGATGGGTCAGCGCCAGCGTGGCCAGCTGCGGATCGCGAAAGGCGTAGTCGAGCTGCACGCCTCAGCCGCCGGTGGACTGCGCGTTCATCGGCACCGTCTTCTCGAAATGCAGCAGGAAGTCGATGTTGTAGATGAACGGAATATCGCGGTCGTACTGGATCGACAGCTGCGGCGTGCCGTTGCCGGTGATGATGCGGATGCGCGCGTTCTTCAGCGTGCTGTCGCTGACGTACTGGAAGTCGCCCTTGAAGCCCATGTCGCGCCGGATCTGGTCGAGCGGCTTGTTGACCGCGCCCGGCTCGGCGGCGACTTCCTTCAGGGTTTTGACCACGCCCATGTACTCGGCGTACGCGGGCACCAGCTTCATCGCCATGTAGGCGAAGAAACCCGCGATGATCAGGATGAACAGGAACCCCAGCAGGGTGATGCCCGACTGCCTCGTTTTCATGTCGCCCCCTCGTGTCCCGCCTGCGCGGGGAGTCAATGGATGATGGTACCGATACGCTTGAGGTCGATGCCGCGCGACTCGCCGCGCCAGCTGAACCAGATCAGGAACGCGCGGCCGACCAGATTCTGCTCCGGCACGCAGCCCCAGAAGCGGCTGTCGTAGCTGTTGTCGCGATTGTCGCCCATCGCGAAATAGCAGTGGGGCGGCACCTTCCAGCTGCCCTGCGGCGCGCGGCTGAGATCGGGCATCTCGATGATGTCGTTCTGCACGCGGCCGAGGTTCTCGCGGTAGAGCTGGCCGGCGTTGGCCTCGACCAGGGTGCTTTCCTTGCCG
>JAJYMF010000007.1:0-4901 GCA_021787175.1 Pseudomonadota bacterium
CCCGGATTGCGCCTCTCACGAGGCTCCATCCGGGCTGCCCAGCGCATCGATTGAAACGCAACTTGGTATCAGGCGTCGCGGCGGGTGCTGCCGGCATCCGAAGCCGGCAGGGCCTCGACGCTGGCCAGCGAGGCGCGCAACTGTGGGCGCCCATCGATGGGATCCAGCGGCGCCTGCCGCAGGGCGTCCAGCGGCAACACGGTCAGGTCGAAGCTCAGGTCGTCGGCGCTGAACAGCAGCACCGGCGTCTGCAGTTCGCGCTCGCGGTCGAGGCGGATGCGGCGCGACTGCGTTTCGGTGCTCACGCCGCGTTCGCCGAGAAACCGGGCGACGGCATCGAGGTCGTCGCTGAAGACGTGCAGACAGACCGCCGAGTGGGCGTCGGCGGTGCCCTCGAGCACGGCGCCGACCAGGCGCGGTTCGAAGCGGGCCAGAAACCGCATCGCCGCCCGCGCGCCCTCGCGGCGCGCGCGCAGGGCTTGCGGCTGCGAGACGGCCTGGAACAGGCGTTGATGCTCGCGCAGGGCGTCCTCGATCTCCGCGTTGCGCGGCAATGCCTGCTCATCCCAGACGCCGAGGCGGTCGGCGGCGCGGCGCTTGGCGTGGCCGTAGTCGCGGATGCCGTGCTCGCTGATCAGTCGTGCTGCTTCCAGCGCCACGCGACGCCGCAGCTGCTGACGGTCGGCGCCCTGCCGGGAGGAGTATCGGCCGCGCGCCATCAGAAGACGTCGTAGGCTTTCTTGTCCTGCTTCGGCGTGATCGGCGACTGCGCCTTGAGGCGGTCGTAATCCTCGACGCGGAAGATTTCCGGCATCGCCAGCGGATCGTCGGGCGCCGCGGGCAGGCCGGTTTCGCGGTTGATCAGCGCGGTGATGATGCCGGGCGGCATCGGCAGTGGCGCCGGTGGCTGGCCCTTCAGCGCATCGCCCATCACCTGCATCCAGATCGGCAGCGCCGTGCGCGCGCCGAACTCGCCGTGGCCCAGCGAACCGTAGTCGTCGAAGCCCACCCACACGGTGGTGACGATGTTGGTGTTGAATCCGGAAAACCAGCCGTCGCGAAAATCGTTGGTGCTGCCGGTCTTGCCGGAAAGGTCGCTGCGCCCCAGCGCCATCGCCGCCGCGCCGGTGCCGTGGCGGATCACGCTCTGCATCAGCGACGCGATCAGATAGTCGTTGCGCGGGCCGATCACGCGTGGCGCCAGGCGCAGCGGCGCCGGACCCTGCAGCGGTGCGGGCTGGCTGAGACCGTTGCTGAGCGCGGGTGCCGCGGGCACGCTGGCGACCGTCGTCGGGGTGCGCGCGCCGCCGGCCTGGGCGTCCGCCAGCAGACGTTGCGGGCAGTCGCGGCAGGCGCGCGGCGGATTGGCGATGTACACCGGCTTGCCGTCGCGGTCGTCGATCTCGCTGACGAAATAGGGGTTCACCAGAAAGCCGCCGTTGGCGAACACGGCATAGCCGCGCGCCATCTCCATCGGCGATACCGATGCCGTGCCCAGCGACAGCGAGAGGTTGTCGGGAATGGCGTCGGGCCGGAAGCCGAAGCGCGTCACGTACTGGCGCGCATAGGGCACGCCGATGGCGTCCACCAGGCGGATGGTCACCAGGTTCTTCGACTGCGCCAACGCCTCGCGCAGGCGCATCGGACCCTCGAACTTGTCGTCGTCGTTGGCCGGTGTCCATTCGCCGTTCTTGGCCGAGGGATCGGCGAATACCAGCGGCGCGTCGTTGACGATCGAGGCCGGCGTGAAGCCGCGCTGGAAGGCGGCCGAGTACAGGAACGGCTTGAAGCTGGAGCCCGGCTGGCGCGCGATCTGGGTGGCGCGGTTGAACTTGCTCTGGGTGTAGCTGAAGCCGCCGACCAGGGCTTCGACCGCGCCGTCGTCCGGGCGCAGCGTCACCAGCGCCGCCTGCACCTTGGGCAACTGCGCGAGCTGCCAGTGACCGTCGGCGTCCAGCGCCACGCGCACCACGTCGCCGCGCTTGAGGACCTGATCCACGCGTTTGGGCGCAGGCCCCATGCGGGTGTCGTTGATGTAGGGCCGCGCCCAGGCGATCGCCGCGAGATCCAGATCCACGGTCTGGCCGTCGGCGAGGAAGACATGCGCGCGCGCGCTGTCGCTCTCGCTGACGATGCCGGGGACCAGGCCGGCGACCGGATACAGAGCCGCCAGTGCCCGGCTGCGCGCCTGCGGGCCGCTGCCGAGCGGCAGCTCGACGTGCGCCTCGGGTCCGCGCCAGCCATGGCGGTGGTCGTAGGCCAGCAGTTCCGAGCGCACGGCGTTGTTGGCGTCGTTCTGGATGCTGCTGACGATCGTGGTCTTGACCACGTAGCCGTCGGTGAGCGCGCGATTGCCCAGCTGGGCAATCGCCGCCAGCCGCGCCATCTCGGCGATATACGGCGCCTCGACCTGGATCGGCGGCTCGTGCGGAAAGGCGTCGTCCGGTTCGTGGACGGCCTGCTCGTACTGCGCCTTGCTGATGAAGCCGACCTCGAGCATGCGGCCCAGCACGTAGTTGCGCCGCTCGACGGCCTTGGGACGGTTGGTGACCGGGTTGCCGGTGGACGGGAACTTGGGCAGCGACGCCAGCATCGCGCACTGGGCGATGCTCAGCTGGTCGAGCGTCTTGCCGTAGTAGTACTCGGCTGCCGCCGCCACGCCGTAGGCGCGGTGGCCGAGAAAGATCTTGTTGAGGTAGAGGTCGAGGATCTCGTCCTTGGTCAGCTCGTGCTCGATGCGAAAGGCCAGGAACCACTCCATCAGCTTGCGCGTGTAGCTTTTTTCCGGGCTGAGGAAGAAGTTGCGAGCCACCTGCTGGGTGATGGTGCTGCCGCCCTGGACTTTCTCGCCGCCGCTGATCAGGACATGCAGCGCGGCGCGCAGGGTGCCCCAGATGTCGACGCCCGGGTGGTGGTAGAAATCGGCGTCCTCGGCGGCCAGGAAGGCGTCCTTGACGTGCGCGGGCACCTGCTGGATCGTCACCGGGATGCGCCGGGTTTCGCCGAAGGTGGCGATCAGCTTGCCGTCGGCGCTGAGCACGCGCAGCGGCACCTGCATCTCGACGTCCTTCAGCACCGCCACCGAGGGCAGGCGCGGAGCGAGGATCCAGTAGGCGATGCCGAGTGCAGCCGTGCCGAGCACGGCGCCGAGCAGGGTGAGCAGCAGCGCGTAGCGCAGCAGACGTTTGAGTAGGGGCATGGCCGCGGGGAGTGTGATCGCTGTCTAGGCAGGCGGCGGGAAGGGCGGAGTATAGATGCGCAACGGACGGCTCGACAGCGAAGTGCGCTACACCGTCTGCGCCTCACGAATTGAAAACATTTGAAAATCATCCGGTTGTGGGGTAGAAACCGGGGCGTTGCCAATCCGTTAACTTTACGATCTAATGTTGTTGCGCATCTTTCGCTCGTAACCGCGTGTGGCAAGGGGGAAAACGTGGGCCTGTTCACTCCCAAATCGGCACCATTGGTCGGAGTCGACATCAGCTCGACTGCAGTCAAGGTGCTGCAGCTGAGCCAGGCGGGGACGCGCTATCGCGTCGAGCATTACGCGGTCGAGCCGCTGCCGCCCAACGCCGTGGTCGAGAAAGGCATCGTCGAGGTCGAGGCGGTGGGCGAGGCGATCCGGCGCGCGCTGGCGCGTTCCGGCGCCAAGACCCGCTTCGCCGCTGCGGCGGTCGCCGGGTCCGCGGTGATCACCAAGGTCATCCCGATGCCGGCCGAGCTGTCCGACGAGGATCTGGAAAGCCAGATCCAGGCCGAGGCCAACCAGTACATCCCGTATCCGATCGAGGAAGTCAGCCTCGATTTCGAGGTGATCGGCCCGATCCGCGACAACCCCGAGATGGTCAACGTGCTGCTGGCCGCCTCGCGCACCGAAAACGTCGACATGCGCGTCGCCGCGCTCGATCTGGGCGGTCTTGCCGCGCGGGTCATCGACGTCGAGGCGTTCGCGATGGAGAACGCCTTCGGACTGATCGCCGACCAGCTGGCGGTCAGCCGCGACGCGCTGGTGGCGATGGTCGATGTCGGAGCCACCATGACCACCCTGATCGTGCTGAAGAACCAGCGCACGATCTACTCGCGCGAACAGGTCTTCGGCGGCAAGCAGCTGACCGACGAGGTCATGCGCCGCTACGGCCTGACCTACGAGGAAGCCGGTCTGGCCAAGCGTCAGGGCGGCTTGCCGGAGTCCTACGAGATCGAGGTGCTGGAGCCGTTCAAGGAGGCGATGGTCCAGCAGATCAGCCGCCTGCTGCAGTTCTTCTACGCCGGCAGCGAGTTCAACAAGGTCGACCAGGTGGTGCTGGCCGGAGGCTGCGCCTCCATCGCCGGCGTCAGCGAGATGGTCGAAGAGCAGCTCGGCGTGCCCTGCTGCGTGGCCAATCCGCTCGCCAACATGGCGCTGGCGCCGAAGGTGCAGGCGCAGGCGCTGGCCCAGGATGCCCCGGCGCTGATGATCGCCTGCGGGCTCGCGTTGAGGAGCTTCGACTGATGGCGAAGATCAACCTCCTACCCTGGCGTGCCGAACGCCGCAAGCAGCGCGAGCGCGAGTTCTTCGTGCAACTGGGCGTCGCCGCCGCCGCCGCCGTCGTCGTGCTGATGCTGGCGGTGTCCTGGATGGGGCTGCGCATCGACAACCAGAACGAGCGCAACGCCTATCTGCAGGGCGAGATCAAGCAGGTCGATGCCAAGATCTCCGAGATCAAGGATCTCGAGAAGACCCGGGCGCGGCTGCTGGCGCGCAAGGAGATCATCGAGCAACTGCAGGCCAACCGCTCGCAGATGGTGCATCTGTTCGACGAACTGGTGAAGCGCACGCCCAGCAGCGTGCGGCTGACGGCGATGAAGCAGACCGGCAGCAAGCTGCTGCTGGACGGCGTCGCCCAGTCCAACGCCAGCGT
>JAJYMF010000007.1:4911-9551 GCA_021787175.1 Pseudomonadota bacterium
ATGCGCAACATCGAGGCTTCGCCGTGGCTGGGACCGGCGGACCTGACCAAGACCGAGAAGGAAAAGGGCAACAGCAGCGTCATGCCCTACGTGTTCGGTCTCGACGTTACCCTGTCCAAGCCCAAGACCAAGGATGACGGCAGTGCCGCCGCCGCGGCCGGATCGGCAACGCCGGCGAAGGGAGGAGCCAAGCCGTGAGCTTTCTTGACGACTTCCGCAACCTCGACCGCAACAACATCGGCGGCTGGCCGAACTCGGCCAAGCTGACCTTCACCGTGCTGGTGTTCGTGCTGATCCTGTTCTTCGGCTGGTGGTTCAAGATCAGCGACCAGCAGGACGAGCTCAGCGGCCTGCGGCAGAAGGAAACCCAGCTCAAGCAGGAGTTCGTGCAGAAGCAGGCCAAGGCGGTCAACCTCGACGCGCTCAAGCAGCAGCTCAGCGAGATGCAGGACATGCTGCGGCAGATGCTGCGGCAGCTGCCGAGCAAGACCGAGATGCCCGAACTGCTGGTGGACATCTCGCAGACGGCGCTGTCGGCCGGCCTCGAGACCGACCTGTTCCAGCCGGGCCCGGAGACGGTCAAGGAGTTCTACGCCGAGAAGCCCATCCAGCTGCGCATGATCGGCACCTACAACCAGTTCGGCACCTTCATCAGCGGCGTGGCCTCGTTGCCGCGGGTGGTGATCCTGACCATGCACGACGTTTCCCTGCGTCCGGTGCAGGAGCAGGCCAAGGGCAAGCCGGTCAGCGGGCTGCTGGTGCTCGAAGGTACCGTCAAGACTTACCGTTATCTGGACGAAGACGAGACCCAGGCGGCCGACAAGGCCGCCGGGCAGGGCTCGCCGGCCAAGGGAGGGAAGTGAGCATGAAGCTTGCACTCGCCCGTATCCTGCTCGCCGCCGGCCTGCTGTCCACCCTCGGCGGCTGCACCCGCGGTATGAGCGACCTGCGCGAATGGGTCGCGCAGCAGAAAGCCATGAAGGGCGCCCCGCTGCAGCCGCTGCCGGTGGTCAAGACCTTCGAAACCTTCACCTACAGCGACCAGGATCAGCGCGATCCGTTCAGCCCCAGCCCGATCGAACTCAATGGCTACGGCGGCAACGGCAATGGCCCGCGTCCGGACGCCAACCGGCCCAAGCAGCCGCTGGAGGCGTTCCCGCTGGATTCGCTGAAGATGGTCGGCACCATCGGCACCGGCGCCAACATCGAAGCCCTGATCAAGGACCCGACCGGCGTGATCCACCGTGTTCACCGCAACAACTACCTCGGCCAGAACGACGGGCATGTCACCGACATCACCCAGGACCATGTCGATCTGACCGAACTGATTCCGAACGGCAATGGCGGCTGGATGGAGCGCCAGGCCACCATCGCGCTGAGCGGCCAATAGGACCCTGTGGGGGGATGTACATGACGACGAAAGCCACTCGTGATCCGGCCCGTGTCGCACGCCAGTCCGGTGCGTTGCGTCGCGTGATGCTGGCCATGGTCCTGCTCGCGGGCGCGGGGCTCGCATGCGGCGCGCGCGCCGAAAGCGTGCTCAAGGACATCAGCTACCAGGCCATGCCCGGCGGCAGGGTCGACCTGACGCTGAAGTTCAGCGGCGGCGTGCCCGCGCCGAAGATCTTCACCACCGACAATCCGCCGCGCATCGCGGTCGATCTGGCCGACACCCAGGTGGGGCTGGCCAAGCGGCGGGTGGAAATCGGCACCGGCGCCACCTCCAGCGTCACCGCGGTCTCCGCCGGCGGCCGCACCCGCGTAGTGGTGGATCTGTTCCACAGTTCCAGCTACAGCACGCGTGTCGAAGGCGACAGCCTGGTGATGAGCATCGCCAACGGCATGACCGGCGCAGCCGCGGCCGGTGGCGCGGCCTACAGTGACCCGAGCAAGATGATCGCCAGCGCCACGGCCAGCGTCGGCAACATCGATTTCCGCCGCGGCAGCAACGGTTCCGGCGAGGTGGTGGTCAGCTTCGAAGGCAACGGCGCCAGCGCCGACATGCACCGCGAAGGCGACCGCGTGATCGTCGACTTCAGCAACGTCAAGCTGCCGGAAAAGCTGGCCCAGCGTCTTGACGTCAATGATTTCGCCACCCCGGTCAGCGCCGTCGTCACCCGGCCGCGTCCCAACGGCGCGCGCATGGAGATCGCCACCCACGGCGTGATCGAGCCTTCGGCCTACCAGACCGGCAACCAGTACGTGGTCGAGATAGCGCCCAAGAAGACCGAAGAACAGCAGGGCGTGCTCGGCAAGGTCGAGGAACCGAAGTTCTCCGGCAGTCGCGTCACCTTCAACTTCCAGGACATCCCGACGCGCTCGGTGCTGCAGCTGCTGGCCGACGTCTCCAACCTCAACATCGTCGCCTCCGACTCGGTCGGCGGCAGCGTCACCCTGCGCCTGGTCAACGTACCCTGGGATCAGGCCCTGGCCGTGGTTTTGCGCGCCAAGAACCTCGACATGCGCAAGACCGGCAACGTGATCTGGGTCGCGCCGCAGACCGAGATCGCGCAATACGAGCAGAATCTCGCCAATGCGCGCATGCAGGCCGAGCAGGCGCAGCCGCTGGTCACCGACTACATCCCGATCAGCTACGGCAAGGCCGCCGACATCGCCAAGCTGCTCACGCAGAAGAGCCTGCAGAGCAACTCGGCGGGCGCGGGCGGCGCCACCGGCAACCGCGGTTTCCTGTCGGCGCGCGGCAGCGTGTCCTACGACGACCGCACCAACACCCTCCTGGTCAGCGACATCCCGGAGAAGATCCGCGAGATCCGCGCGCTCGTTGCGGTGCTGGACAAGCCGGTGCAGCAGGTGCTGATCGAGTCGCGCATCGTGATCGCCACCGACAGCTTCGCGCGCGACCTCGGCGCCAAGTTCGGCGTGTCGGGCTTCAAGACCCAGCCCAGCGGACAGTTGCTCAGCACGGGCGCCACGATCAACGACACCGCCAGCCTGACCAACAGCATCGCCGCCCAGCAGGCGGTGATCAACCAGAACAACCTCAACGCGGCCTATGCGGCGCAGCAGGGCACCACGCCGCCGCAGCCGACGCTGCCGCCGGCGATCACCTTCCCCGGTGGCCTCAACGTCAACCTGCCGGCCTCCCCGGCGGCGGGCAGTTTCGGCCTGGCGATCCTGGGCTCGAACTACCTGCTCGACCTCGAGCTGTCGGCGATGCAGACCGAGGGTCGCGGTGAGGTGATCTCCAGTCCGCGCGTGATCACCGCCAACCAGCAGGAGGCCGTGATCAAGCAGGGTCAGGAGATCGGCTACGTCACCTTCCAAAACGCGGGCGGCGCCGCCGGCGCCGGTACCGCGACCGTGCAGTTCAAGGACGCCGTGCTGCAGCTCAAGGTCACGCCGACCATCACCGCCGACAACCGCGTCTATCTGCAGATCAACGTCAAGAAGGACGCGCTGGCCGGCTTCGTCAACAACCCGGGCGGCGGCCAGGTGCCGCAGATCGACACCCGCGAGATCAACACCTCGGTGCTGGTGGACAACGGCCAGACCGTGGTGCTGGGCGGCATCTACGAGGTCAGCAAGCAGGAAAACCTGACCAAGGTGCCGGGCCTCGGAGACATCCCCGGTCTCGGCGTGCTGTTCCGCAACAAGAGCCGAACCAACACCAAGGCCGAGCTGCTGATCTTCGTCACCCCGAAGATCCTCAGCGAAAACATGAAGTAGACCGCTTTGCAGTGGTGCGCCGGGGGCGGCTGCGGCCGCCCCCGGCGTTTTGGGGCCAGCCGCTGATCGCGCGCCTTCTGCGGCAGATCGGTCCACGACGCTTGCGATCATGGCGACGGGCACCGACTATGACGCCCATGCCCGGCAGCTACGACCACGATTTCGGCTTTCTGATCAGCGACGTCGCGCGTCTGGTGCGCAAGCATTTCGACCGTCGCGCAGCCTGCCACGGGCTGACCCGGGTGCAGTGGCGCGCGCTGCGCCGGCTGTTTCGCAGCGAAGGCATCACCCAGGCCGCGCTGGCCGAGCAGTTGGAAATCGAGCCGATCGCGGTCGGTCGCGTGCTCGACCGCCTGCAGGCCGCGGGCTTCGTCGAGCGTCGCGCCGATCCCGCCGATCGGCGCGTCTGGCGCCTGTACCTGACCGCGCGCGCGCGCGAAGTCGCCGCCGACATGGAGCGCATCGGTTACGAGGCCCGGCAGGACATCGCGCGCGGCATGCCGGCGAGCGAGCTGGCGACGATGACCGCGCTGCTCGAGCGGATCAAGGAACGTCTGCAAGCGTCGAGCGGATCAAGGAGCGCCTGCAAACGCTGAACAAGGACGCAGACGATGACGCCGATGCGCCCTGAATCGATACGCGGTGCCGCGCGCCGGCCGGCATTTGCATGCGCCCGATGAAGCCGACGGCCGGACGCGGCCCGGATCGTCGCGGAGGCGTACCGGCAAGTGTTGCGGCGGCCCGAATCGGTGAAGTGCGCCTGCATGGCCTCAATGCCTGCCTGACGGCGTTTGCACGCCGGCCGCAGGATCTGCGCAAGGCTTGGTTGCTGGAATCGCGCCTGCCGGCGTTCAAGTCGCTGCTGGCCTGGTGCGTGCGCCAGCGCATCGGCTACCGCGTGGTCGATGCCGACGAGCTGGCGCGCGTCAGCGGCAGCGCGCATCACGAAGGCG
>JAJYMF010000116.1 GCA_021787175.1 Pseudomonadota bacterium
CGCCCAGCCTGGGCGATCGCTGGGAAGGCAGCGTTGCGGTTCAATCCGCGGCGGGCACCAAGGCATCGGCGACATCGTAGTGGCGCACCACCGGCTCCATGTCGAGCAGGAATTTGTCGTCCTCGGCGTAGTACATCGCCTTGTTGGCATCGCCGCCGGTCCAGACGCGCACGGCGTCCAGCGAGTCCCACAGCGAGATGACCTGGAACTCGCAGCGCTCGCCCTGCACGCGCCGCAGCACCCAGGCGCCGCGCTGCCCGGGCTGATCGGCCAGCGCCGGCAGCGCGGTGGCGCGCAGCTGGTCGAGGTAGGCGTCGGCCGAATCGACGTGGGTGATGCCGCGCCAGATGCGGGCGATCATGGGCGCCTCCGCGGATCGCGAGGAGATTCGAGCTTAGCATCCCGCGGCGACCGGCCCTGCTCGGCGCGGCGATGCGCGGCCTCGGCCAGCACGCGGGCGCGGTCGTAGGCCTGCTGCCACAGCGCGTGGGCACCGCTTTCGTCCTCGACGGCGGCGTCGGGAATGCGGCTGAAGGGAATGCGCATCGGTGCCGCGGCGTGATCGAGCGCGCGCTGCATGCCGCCGAAATGGACCGCGTTCGGACCGAAGCGCGCGTTGATGCGATCCAGCGCGGCGTCCAGCGCCCGCGCGCGCGGAGCCTCGCCGAACAGCGACGGCGTGGTCCGCGCGCGCTCGACCAGTCGGTGCAGGGTCACCGCCACCGCCAGCGGCTTCGCCCGTGCCGGACCCGGCAGGCGGCCGTGTCCGGCGGCATCGGTCAACTGGGCCAACAGGCGCAACAGGGTACGGGTGTCGTCGCAGGGGTCGAAGGCGAGATCGGCCTCCCAGCGCGATGCCACGCCGAGAAAGCGCACGCGCACCGACAGCGCGCCGGCCAGCAAACCGTGATGGCGCAGCCGCAGCGCCGCCTTCGCCAGCAGCTTGTGCAGCACCGCGCGCGCGCCGGCGTGCGTGCGCAGCTCCGGCCCGAGCACGTGCGAGTGGCCGATCGAGGCGCGCTCGCCGGCGATCGCCGGCAGCCAGGCGCCGCGCAGCAGCGCCGCCATGCGCGCGCCCTCGATGCTGCCCCAGGCGCGGCGCAGCGCCCGGGCATCGGCGGCGGTCAGCGCGGCCACGCTGCGGATGCCGTGCGCGTGCAGGCGCGCTTCCATCGCCGCGCCGATGCCGCACAGGTCGCGCAGCGCCAGGCCGTGCAGCGCCTGCGGCAGATCGGCCTGCTCGATCACCGTCAGCCCGTCGGGCTTGCGCATGTCGGCGGCGGTCTTGGCCAGGAAATCGTTGGGCGCGATGCCGATCGAGCAGCGGATCGCCGCGGCCTCGCGCGCGATCTCGGCCTTGATCTGGCGCGCCAGCATCTCGGCGTGCGCGCGCTGACGCTCGCGGCCGATCAGCTCGCAGGCCACCTCGTCGATCGAGCCGACGCGCGCGATCGGCAGCACGCGTCCGATCGCCGCCAGCAGGCGGTAGTGCCACTCGACGTACAGCGCCGGACGCGCCACGCACAGCACCAGCCCGGGGCACCGCGCACGCGCCTCGGCGACCAGGGTGCCGGTGCGGATGCCGAACGCCTTGGCCTCGTAGCTGGCGGCGATGCAACAGGTGGTCTCGGCCGCGACCGGCACCACCGCCAGCGGCAGACCGCGCAGCGCCGGCTGCACCTCCTGCTCGACCGAGGCGAAATAACTGTTGAAGTCGACGAACAGGCTGCGCAGGATCATGACGATCATCCGGGCGACCCGGATCTCTTAATGTACGCCGGTCGCAGCGACGGAGACGTCCGCGCGGTCGGCGCGGGCTTGACCCGGATTCGCGTGGCACCGACAGTTGCGGATCGATCAGCGAGGGCGGACGATGCGTGTGGTGGTGTTCGGAGCCAGCGGCCAGATCGGCCGCTTTCTGCTGCCGCGACTGGCCGCAGACGCCGCGTCGGTGCGGGCGATCAGCCGGCACCCGCGCGACCGGCCCGCCGGCGTGACCTGGCTGCGCGGCGCCCTGCCCGACGCCGTGCCCGCGCTGACGGCAGCAGATGCGCTGATCAGCCTCGGACCGCTGGACGCCTTCGCGGCCTGGCTCGAACGCACGCCGCTGACCGGGGCTGCGCGCGTAGTCGCGACATCCTCGATGAGCGCCGCCAGCAAGCACGATTCGCCCGATCCCGGCGAACGCGCGCTGGCCGCGCGCCTGTGCGACGCCGAGCAGCGGCTGGCCGCACGCTGCGAGGCGCTGGGCGCGGCGTGGACCGTGCTGCGGCCGACGCTGATCTACGGCGCCGGCATGGACCGCAGCCTGACCCCGCTGGCGCGGCGCGCCCTGCGCTGGCGGGTGTTTCCGCTGCCGGCCGGCAATGGCCTGCGCCAGCCGGTGCATGCCGAGGATGTCGCCCTCGCCGTGCTGGCGGCACTCGATCGCCCGCAGAGCGCCGGGCAGGTGCTCCCGCTGGGCGGCGGCGAGCGCCTCACCGCTGCGGCGATGTTCGCGCGCGTGCGCGCCGCGCTGCCGGTCGCCACGCTGCCGCTGCCGATCCCGCGCGCGGCCCTGCACATCGCGGCGCGCCTGCGGCCGAGCCTGCGCGGCCCGCTGGCGCGGCTGGACCGGGACCTGGTCGCCGACAACGCCGCGGCCGAGCGCCTGCTGGGGCTCGTGCCGCGGGCGTTCGCACCGCGGGCGCCGGACTGAAGACCCGTCTGCGCGTCCGGCCGCCGCCTTGCCTCCACTCCCCAACCCGGCCATGCTGGCCGCCGTCACGCGGGGGCGTGACGGTGCACATCCGTCAACGAAGCAAGGGGAGAACAGCCATGGGAACACCTGCATTCGGCGCCATGATGGGACTGGGCTTCGGCATCATCCTGGCCTGTCTGGTCGTTGGCATTGTCGTCGGCGCGCTGATCCTGATGCTGGCGGTCAAGCTGGTGGAAAAGTCCACGCCGGGCTTCGGCAAGGCCATCGTGACCACGCTGGCCATCTTCGGCGCGATGATCGTGGTCCACTTCGTGCTGGGGCTGCTGTTCGGCGCGCTGGGCCTGATGACGTTCGGCGTCTTCGGCGTGGCCCAGGCGCTGATCCTGGTCGCCAATTTCCTGGTCAGCGCCTGGGTGATCCAGAAACTGATCGGCATCGGCATGAGCTACGGCCGCGCCTGCCTGGTGACCCTGATCGAGTACGCGATCAGCATCGCGATCGGCCTGATGCTCGCGCTGGTCGGCGGTCTGATCTTCGGCGGCGCGATGATGAGCATGATGCACTGAGGCGGGATGCCGGCATGCCCGTGCGGCGTGCCGGCGTTCACGCGCTCAATAGGCGATATGCGCGCGCCGCATCAGCTTGCCCATCAGCCAGGCCGGACCGATCAGCAGGTAGGCCAGGTCGGTGAGGAACGACGGGCGCCGGCCTTCGATCCGGTGGCCGACGAACTGGCCGATCCAGGCGGCGACGAACAGCGCGCCGGCCAGCAGCAGCAGGTGCCACGGCCCGAGCGCGGCGTAGGCCAGATGCGCGATGAAACCGAAGACCACGAACAGCGCCAGCATCGCCAGGCCCAGCGGTCGCGACAGGCGCCAGTAGAACAGCCACGCGAGGAACATCGCCGCGCCGGCCCAGAGCCCGGGCTCGGCAAACGCCGCCGGCACCGGGATCGCCCACAGCGCGGCGATCACGCACCACAGGATCAGCGGCACGCAGACCCAGTGGATGCTGCGGTTGGTCGGGTTCTGGTGATCGCGGCTGTAGCCGCCGAACCACTGATGCACGTCGCGCATGGAGCCGGCTCCGGCTGATCGATGCGCTCCACTGTAGGCCGCGCGAGCGGCATCGCCACGCGGCGCTGCAGCAGGGTCATCAAGCCGCATCAGACCAAGCGTCGTCATGCGGGGTGCCGCTCGTCTTCGTCATCCTCCGGCCCTGCACGCTCCTCGCTGCGCCACCCTGGGCCAGATCCTTCGCTTTGCTCGGCAACAAAAAGCGGCAGAAAAAACGACGACAACAAACAGCAGCAAAAGGCGACAACAAGAAGTTGTCACCCTGAGCGCAGCGAAGGATCTGTGGTGAAGACAGCTGACGTTGCCCCCTGGGTGCAGCGAAGGGCGAGGGGGCGCTCGCGCGCCCACGAACGCCGCGCCCGGGATGGCGTGACCGGGGCACGGCGCATGGATGCATGGATGCATGGATGCATGGTGCCGATGGCCTGTTCATCCGGCGTCGGTCGCTGTCCAGATCCTTCGGCCTGCGGCCTCAGGATGACAACAAAAGCGACAACAAAAACGACAACAAAAGGCGACAACAAGAAGTTGTCACCCTGAGCGCAGCGAAGGGCCTGTGGCAAAGACGGGCGGCTGAAGGCCGGGAAATGCGCGACACCGATGTCAGTCGACGACGATGCCCGCCAGCCTCTGCAGCGCCTCGGCGTACTTGGCGGCGGTGCCGTCGATGACCTCGCGCGGCAGCGACGGACCGGGCGGCTGCTTGTTCCAGCCGATCCGTTCCAGGTAGTCGCGCACGAACT
This sequence comes from Pseudomonadota bacterium, assembly GCA_021787175.1. Lineage (GTDB taxonomy): Bacteria > Pseudomonadota > Gammaproteobacteria > Xanthomonadales > Rhodanobacteraceae > Metallibacterium. The sequence goes on from JAJYMF010000116.1 coordinate 4,521, forward strand.
GCTTGTCGTAGCTGGGCGGGCTGCTGCCGACGCGCCAGGTGTCGGCGGGCCAGAAGCGCGAGGAATCCGGCGTCAGCATCTCGTCCATCACGTAGAGGCGGCCGTCGGCATCGGTGCCGAACTCGAACTTGGTGTCGGCGATCAGGATGCCGCGCACGGCGGCGTAGGCCGCGGCATGGCGGTAGATCGCCAGCGTGGCGGCGCGCACCTGTTCGGCGAGATCGGCGCCGACGGTCGCCGCCATTTGGTCGAAGCCGATGTTCTCGTCGTGGCTGCCGATCGCCGCCTTGGTGGACGGCGTGAAGATCGGCTCCGGCAACTGCTCGGCCTGGCGCAGCCCGGCGGGCAGGCGGATGCCGCTGACCATGCCCGTGGCCTGGTAGTCCTTCCAGCCGGAGCCGATCAGATAGCCGCGCGCGATCGCCTCGACCGGTACCGGCTTGAGGCGCTTGGCCACCACCGCGCGCTTGCGATAGAGCGCCAGGTCGGTGCCCGCCGGCAGCACCTCGGCGACCGCCGTGCCGGTGAGGTGATTGGGCATCAGCCGTGCGGTCTCGGCGAACCAGAAGTTGGAGATCTGGCACAGCATCTCGCCCTTGCCGGGGATCGGGTCCGGCAGCACGACATCGAACGCCGACAGGCGATCGCTGGCGACGATGAGCAGCCGTTCACCGGGCAGCGCGTAGACGTCGCGCACCTTGCCGCGATGGATCAGATCGAGACCGGGCAGGTCGGAGCGGACGAGGCAGGTGGGCACGACGGGCTCCGCGGCATCGGGACTGCGCATTCTAGACGCGCGCCGTCGCGGCGCGGACGGCGCGGGTAGAATCGCCGTTTCTTTTTCGCGCGATCGTCCCCGATGCGTGTCCTGCTGTGGTTTGTCCTGCTGGCCCTGGCCGCCCCGCTGCGGGCGGCCCCGCCGGCCACCGCGCCGATGGCGCCTCCCGTCCGTCTGGGTCTGTGCGCGGCCTGCCACGGCAACGACGGCATCGCCACCCTGCCCGGCGTGCCCAATCTGGCCGGCCAGCGCCTCGACTACCTGCGCCAGGCGCTGGCCGACTACCGCAGCGGCCGCCGCAACGTGGCGCCGATGCGCGCGGCGATCGGCCCGCTGACGCCGGCCGAACTCGATCAACTGGCGGCGTGGTACGCCAGCCGTCCGCCCTGCGCGCCCGCCGCCAAGCGATGATCGGCGCCGGCGTCCTGTTCGGCGCGCTGGCCGGGCTGCTGCTGATCCACGGCTGGCCCGGGCTGCTGCTGGGTGCCGCCTTCGGCTGGATCTATGACCAGGCGCGCGCGCGCGCCAGGGCCAGCGTCGCCGCACCCGCCTACGGCTTCGTCGAACCGCTGTTCGCCCTGCTCGGCGCGGTGGCCAAGGCCGACGGTCGCGTGTCGGAGGCCGAGATCGCGGTCGCCGAGCGGCTGATGACGCGCATGGGCCTCAACGACGCCCTGCGCCGGCGCGCGATCGCGCGCTTCAACGCCGGCAAGCAGGCCGACTTCGATGTCGCGCCGGCGATCGGCGACCTCAAGCACTGGTGCGGCGGGCGCCGCCATCTGGCCTACCCGCTGCTGGACGTGGTCGCCGACACCGTGCTGGCCGAGGGCGCGCCGTCGCCGGCCAAGTTCCGCATCCTGCGCCAGCTGGCGTGGGCGCTGCGCTTCAGCGATTTCGAGATCGCCATGCTGCTGGCGGCCAAGGGCTACGTCTGGGGGACCGGGAGCACGGGCCCGCGCCAGCGGCCCGACGACGGCGCGGCGCCGCGCCGCGCGCCGCAGGGTCCCGATCCCTACGCCGTGCTCGGCGTGCCGCCCGACGCCGACGCCGCGACCGTCAAGCGCGCCTATCGCAAGCTGATCTCGGAGCACCACCCCGACCGCCTCGGCGGTCTGCCCGAAGACCTGCGCCGGCGCGCCGAGGAGCGCGCGCGGGACATCAACGCGGCCTACGAGCGCATCCAGGCCGAGCGCGGCTTCCGTTGAGAACTTGTGATCCCGGTTCGCAATCAAGACGCGAAAACCGCGCAGCCCGGATGCAGCGCAGCGGAATCCGGGAGTGACGCTTCTCGAACCCCGGACCCCATCCGGGCTGCCCCTCGTATGGATCGAACGCGACCGGACATGAATCCAGCGGCTGCGCGGCGCCGGCTCCCGGCCCCTTGCCGCCGCGACCGTGCCCTCAACCCAGGCTGGCCATGAACACCGCGCACAGCCGCTGCATCCCGGCCTGATCGTCGGCGTCGAAGCGCGCCCGCTCGGGGCTGTCGACGTCCCAGACGCCGAACAGGCGGCCGTCGGCGTGCAGCAGCGGCACCACGATCTCGGAGCGCGAGTCGCCGTCGCAGGCGATGTGTCCGGGGAAGGCATCGACGTCGGCGACCACCTGGGTCGTGCGGGTGGCCGCCGCGGTGCCGCAGACGCCGCGGCCCAGCGCGATGCGGATGCAGGCCGGCTTGCCCTGGAACGGCCCCACCACCAGCTCGCGCCCGTCGAAGAAATAGAACCCGCACCAGTTGATCGCGGGCAGGTGCTGCCAGACCAGCGCGGCGAAATTGGCGGCGTTGGCGACGCGATCGCGCTCGCCGGCCAGCAGGTGTTCGGCCTGCTGCGCCAGTGCGGCATAGAGTTCGGGCTTGCCGGCGGCGGCGATGCGGGCGGTCTGGAACATGGCGCTGCTCGGAGGACGGGGCGCCTATGATCGCGCCTCGAGCCATCGGAAGACCAATTCGCATGAGCGCACCGGACGTCTTCATCGCCGGCACCGACACCGGCATCGGCAAGACCCACGTCAGCGTCGCGCTGCTGCACGCCCTGCGCGCGGCGGGGCAACGCGCGGTCGGCATGAAGCCGGTCGCCAGCGGCTGCGAGCGCACGCCGGCAGGGCTGCGCAACGCCGACGCGCTGGCGCTGCAGTCCGCGAGTTCGGGATCGCCCGACTACGCCGACGTCAATCCGTTCGCCTTCATCGCACCGGTGTCGCCGCATCTCGCCGCCGCGGCCGAGGGCCGGCGCGTGGAGCTGGCGCCGATCCGTGCGGCCCGTGCGCGGCTGGCGACGCAGGCCGACGGGGTGGTGGTCGAGGGCGTCGGCGGCTGGCTGGCGCCGCTGGCCGACGACCTGCTCGCCAGCGCGCTGCCGCGGGCGCTGGACCTGCCGGTGATCCTGGTGGTCGGGCTGCGACTGGGCTGTCTCAATCACGCGCTGCTGTCGGCGCGCGCGATCGCCGCCGACGGCGTGCGCCTGCTGGGCTGGATCGCCAATCCCGTCGATCCGGAGATGGCGCTGGCCGCGGAAAATCTCGCCACCCTGCGCGCGCTGCTGCCGGCACCGTGTCTGGGCGTGCTGGCGCGCGATCCCGATCCGTCCACGCAGGTCGCCGCGCTGGCGGCGGCGGTCGCGGCGCTGCGCGTACACTCGCCCTCTCCGCGCTGAGACCCTGCCATGCCGACGATGATCTACCTGCTGCGCATCGACGATTTCGCCGCCGCGCACGGCGTCGATCCCGATCTCGCCTTCGCCGGCGCCAGCCCCGAGGCCCTCGCAGCGGCGCTGACGGACGCCCTGCGCACGCCGGCGCTGTTCGAGCACTGGCGCGGCAAGCAGGACGAGCCCGACAAGGTGCCGGCAACGCTGGGCGCCACCGACGCCACGGCCCGCGTGCGCGCCGCGCAGCACGATCTCTATGTCGAGGTCGAGGTGCGCACCCGCCTGCCGCACGCCCTGCTCAAGCAGCGCCTGGACTGGCTGATCGGCCCGCACTGGACCCTGCGCGACGTGCGCGCGGGCTGAGCGCATGAGCGCGACCGGCGTGTCCTGCCCGCTGTGCGCCGCGCCGTCGGCAGTATTCGGCAGCGCCCTGGCACTGGGCCGCCATCCCGCGCAGTACCGTCGTTGCGGCGCCTGCGGCTACCTCTTCGTCGAGCGTCCGTACTGGCTGGCCGAGGCCTACGCCGACAGCGCGATCGCCGCGCTCGACAGCGGCATCGCGCACCGCAACCTGTGGCTGGCCGACGCCGTGGCCGGCCTGCTGGCGCTGCGCTATCCGCACGCCGGCCGCTGCCTCGACCACGGCGGCGGCAGCGGCCTGTTCGTGCGCCTGCTGCGCGACCGCGGCTACGATTTCCGCTGGCGCGACCGCTACTGCGACAATCTGTTCGCGCGCGGCTTTGAAGCCGCCGAAGGCGAGCGCTACGACGTGGTGACCTGCTTCGAGGTGGTCGAGCATCTCGAAGACCCGCTGGCCACCTTCCGCGAGCTGGCCGCGCTGGCGCCGGTGCTGGTGCTGTCCACCGAGCTGCTGCCGGAACCCGCGCCGGCGCTGGACGCCTGGCCCTACTACGCGCCGGACTGCGGCCAGCACATCGGCTTTTTCAGCCGCGACGCGCTGGAAGGCGTGGCCCGCGCGCTGGGCCGGCGCCTGGCCAGCGACGGCCGCATGCTGCACGTGATCGCCGCCGATCCGCCGCCGGACCGCCTGCTGCGCCTGCTGGCCAAGCGGCGCTGGGCGCGGCTGGCGCAGCGGCTGCGGCGGCGCCGGCCGCTGACCTTCACCGACGCCGCGGCGCTGGCGCAGGCGCTGGCCGCGAAGCGACGCACCGACAACGCCTGACGGCCCTTCTCCCGGCGCGCGCAAACCGCGACAATGACGGGTCCATTTCGGCCGCGCCGCGCTGTGCCGGCGCGGCCTCTCGTCCCCCTGCCGATCCGCCGGTTGCATCATCGGCAAGGTCGGATCGGCAGGCAGCCCGGGGATGGGCTGCTCGCGCACCGCGCATGTCGCGGTGAGACGCGTCCCGGGTTCGGACCTGCGCCGGACCCGGGACCGCGAATGGGCGGACAGGATGTTCGACG
>JAJYMF010000045.1 GCA_021787175.1 Pseudomonadota bacterium
GGGTTGCCCCCATTGTCCAATATTCCCCACTGCTGCCTCCCGTAGGAGTCTGGGCCGTGTCTCAGTCCCAGTGTGGCTGATCATCCTCTCAGACCAGCTACCGATCGTCGCCTTGGTGGGCCGTTACCCCACCAACCAGCTAATCGGGCATCGGCTCATCCTGCCGCGCGAGGCCCTCGCGGGTCCCCCGCTTTCACCTCTCGGTCGTATGCGGTATTAGCGTAAGTTTCCCTACGTTATCCCCCACGTCAGGGCAGATTCCGATGCATTCCTCACCCGTCCGCCACTCGCCACCCACCCCTTGCGGGGCTGTGCTGCCGTTCGACTTGCATGTGTTAGGCATGCCGCCAGCGTTCAATCTGAGCCAGGATCAAACTCTTCGCTTTAGCTTGCTCGACCCGAAGGTCAATTCCTACGAAGCGTCTACCCCAACCTCAAGTCGTTCATCGCTGAATCACTTGGGTTGGACGCTTGCATCAATGGACTCTTCATCCACCCGCAAGGCGCCCACACAAGTCACCTGCGCACACTGTCAAAGATCGCCTTCCCACCGGGCCTACCGCGCCCTTCCGCAGAGCCTTTCGCTCCGCCGAGCCGCACATTCTACATCCGTTTCCAAGACCGTCAACACCTCGGCGAGGGCGAAGCGCGTTCGTCTGACCACGGCGATCGCCGGCCGCACGGCGAAACGCGCAGGCGCCGCCCGTCGAGTCCAGTCGAACGCGTGCCGAACGCGTCAGGATCGCTCAGGCGCCATCGGCAGCGGTGCGCAGGCGCACGCGGGCGAAGCTGCGCTTGCCCAGCTGCAGCAGATGCTCGGCACCCGGCTGCAGCAGACGTTCGCGATCCTCGACCACCACGCCGTCGATGCGCACGGCGCGCTCCTGCAGCTTGCGGTTCGCCTCGGAATTGCTCGGCGTGAGCCCCGCCGCGGTCAACAGCGCCGCGATGCGCACACCCGTGGCCGGCACGACGATCTCCGTCAGCGGCAACGCGGCGGTATCGCCTTCGCCGCGCACGGCGGCGTTCCAGCCCGCGACCGCCTGCTCCGCCGCACTCGCACCGTGGAAGCGCGCAGCCAGCTCCCGCGCCAGGCGCAGCTTGAGATCGCGCGGATGCAGCGCACCGGCCTCGATGTCGCGCCGCAGAATGCCGATCTCGCTGAGCGAGATCTCGAAACTCAGCAGCTCGATCCAGCGCCACATCAGCGCGTCGTCGATCTTCATCGTCTTGGTCACGATGTCGATCGGCGGCTCGTTGATGCCGATGTAGTTGCCCAGCGACTTGGACATCTTGGCGACGCCGTCGATGCCTTCCAGCAGCGGCATCGTCAGCACGATCTGCGGCGGCTGGCCGTGGTGTTCCTGCAGCGCGCGCCCCATCAGCAGGTTGAACTTCTGGTCGGTGCCGCCGAGCTCGACGTCCGCCTTCAGCGCCACCGAGTCGTAGCCCTGCACCAGCGGATACAGGAACTCGTGGATCGCGATCGACTGCTGCGCGGCATAGCGTTTGGCGAAGTCGTCGCGTTCGAGCATGCGCGCGACGGTGTGCTGGCCCGCGAGGCGGATCATGTCGGCGGCGGTCATGGCGCCGAACCACTCGGAGTTGAAGCGCACCTCGGTGCGTTCGCGATCGAGCACCTTGAACACCTGCTCGGCGTAGGTGGCGGCATTGGTCGCGACGTCCTCGCGGGTGAGCGGCTTGCGCGTGACGTTCTTGCCGGTGGGGTCGCCGATCATTCCGGTGAAATCGCCGATCAGGAAGATCACCTGATGCCCGAGATCCTGGAACTGGCGCATCTTGTTCAGCAGCACGGTGTGGCCGAGGTGCAGATCCGGCGCCGTCGGGTCGAAGCCCGCCTTGATGCGCAACGGACGACCCAGCGCGAGGCGCGCCGCAAGTTCATCGCGTTTGATGATTTCATCCGCGCCGCGCGCAATCAGCGCGAGGGCATCAGCCGGCTGGATCATGCAGAGTCCCGAATGCTGAGGTGAGGTGACCGCCGCGGGCGACGGTGCGAGCCGCCCGGTTTCGTTAATTGTGAGTTAATTGCGTGACCCGGCGCAAAGCCATGTTCCGCTTGGCGTTGACGCGGTTTCGACAATGCCTCTATGGTACGCGCCGTTGACCGGCATGGCGATCGGAACGGATGAGCGAGTACACCCCGGGCGCTGCGCATGGCACCCATCGTGCAACCCTGCGTCGCAATATCCAGCGGCGTCATCTGCGTTACTACCTGCGCGCCGCACACACCAGCGTGCTGCGCGGTGTCCGCTCGCCGCTGGCGTGGGGTCGCGAACGGCTGCTGCTGACCGGCACTGCGCTGCTGCTGCTGATCCTGACCTTGATCGTGATTCCGGGCTGGGCCAGCGTGCTGCATCTCGAGGCCGCCGCGCCGCCGCCGTTGCATACGCTGCCGCTGGCCGTGCCGCCGCTGCCGGCAGCCGTCAAGGATGCCGCCCCGCCGCCTGCGCAATGGCACGAAGTGGCCGTGCAGCCGGGGCAGACGCTGTCGCAGGTGTTTGCCGCCGAGGGCCTGACGCCCGGCGACCTGCAGCGCGCGCTGGACGCCGATGCCGGCCAGTCGAACCTGGCGCATCTCAAGCCCGGCGAGCAGTTCGGTTTCCTGATCGGCCCGCAGGGCGAACTGCAGGCGCTGCGCTACGACCGCGACGAAGCCACCCGCATCACCCTGAACTTTCTCGGCGCCGCGGCGACGGCCAGCGTGCAGAAACGCGCGCTGCAGCGGGTCACGCATGTCGCCCACGGCGTGATCGAAGGCTCGCTGTTCGCCGCCGGCAACAAGGCGGGACTGAGCAACGCAACCGTTTTCGAGCTGGCCAAGGTGTTCGGCTACGACATCGACTTCGCCCAGGAACTTCGCACCGGCGACCACTTCACCGTGGTCTACGATGACGTCTACCGCGATGGCCGGTTCCTGCGCACCGGTCGCGTGCTGGCCGCCGAGTTCGTCAACCAGGGCAAGCGCTACACCGCGTTCCGCTACGAGTCGCCGAATGGGACGGCCGGCTACTACAGCGAGGACGGCCGCCCGCTGCGCAAGTCGTTCCTGCGCACGCCGGTGGATTTCACCCGCATCTCGTCGTATTTCTCCGCCGCGCGCATGAACCCGGTGCTGCACATCGTGCGTCCGCACGACGGCGTCGACTACGCCGCACCGACCGGCACGCCGATCTTCGCCGCCGGCGACGGCGTGATCCGCTATCACGGCTGGGAGAGCGGCTACGGCAACTTCATCGTCATCCAGCACAACCGCGACATCAGCACCGCTTACGGCCACATGTCGCGCTTCGCCAAGGGCCTGCACGTCGGCTCGCGCGTGCACCAGGGTGAGGTGATCGGCTATGTCGGCATGACCGGCATCGCCACCGGTCCGCACCTGCATTACGAGTTTCGCGTCGACGGCAAGGCGCGCAACCCGCTGACCGTGACCCTGCCCAAGCCCGAGCCGCTGCCGCATGCGCAGCTGCTGGCGTTCAAGCGGGTGATCACGCCGATGCTGGCGCAGTTGCAGCGGGCCGACGGCAACATCCGCCTCGCCAGCGCCAAGTGAGCGCCGCGGCGCTGTATCTCGGACTGATCTCGGGGACCAGCGCGGACGGCATCGACGTCGCGCTGGCGGAGTTCGACCCCGCGCCGCGGCTGTTGGCGACGCACACGCTGCCCTACGATCCCGCGCTGCGCGCCGAGATTCTCGCCCTGGCGCAGTCCGAGGTGGCGTTCGATCTCGATGCCTATGGACGTCTGGACGTCCGCATCGGCGAAGCCTTCGCGGCGGCGGCGATGAGCCTGCTCGAGTCGGCCGGCATCGCGGCCGGTCGCGTGCATGCGCTGGGCTCGCACGGCCAGACCGTGCGCCATCGCCCGCAGGGAGCGCATCCGTTCACCCTGCAGATCGGCAATCCCAGCGTGATCGCCGAGCGCACCGGCCTGACCGTGGTCGCCGATTTCCGCCGCGCCGACGTCGCCGCCGGCGGCCAGGGCGCGCCGCTGCTGCCCGCATTCCACGCCGAGCTGATGGCGCTGCCGGGAACGACGCGCGCGGTGCTCAACCTGGGCGGTATCGCCAACCTCACCGTGCTCACAGCTGACGGCAGCGTGCGCGGCTTCGACACCGGGCCCGCCAGCGCCCTGCTCGACGCCTGGTGCCAGCGCCATCGCGACAGCGCCTACGATCGCGACGGCGCATTCGCGGCCGGCGGCCATGCGGACGCCGGACTGCTGGCGACGCTGCTGGCCGATCCGTGGTTCGCGGCCGCGCCGCCCAAGAGCACCGGCCGCGAGTCGTTCCATCTCGGCTGGCTGGACGCCCGCCTGACGGACCGGCAGCACGATCCCGCCGACGTGCAGGCGACGCTGGTCGAGCTGACCGCGCGCAGCATCGCCGACGCCGTCGCCGCGCATGCGCCCGGCACGCGCGAGGTGCTGGCCTGCGGCGGCGGCGTGCACAACCCGGTACTGATGGCGGCGCTGGCGCGCGCGTTGACGCCCGTCGGCCTGCGGTCGACCGCGGCGGTGGGTGTCGATCCCGATTTTGTCGAGGCGATGGCGTTCGCCTGGCTGGCGCGCGAGCGGCTGGCCAACCGGCCCGGCAACCGGCCCGGCGTCACCGGCGCCCGCGGACCGCGCCTGCTGGGGGCGATCTACGCGCCGCCGCGCGCCGGATGGTGACGACTCAGCTCGCGTCCTTGGACGCGTCCTTGCTGAACAGCGGCGATCCCGGCGTCTCTTCAAAGGCGCTCAGCGCCTCGTGGAACGCCGCCGCCTCGCTGGCGTTCCAGGTGCCGCGCAGATGTGCGATGTCGCGCGGTTCGCGCGGCGTCATGTCCTCCGCGGCCAGCCCCAGTCCGTGCCGCAGTACGTGCAGGATCACGTCGTTGATCGACCACTTGCGCTCGCGCGCCAGATCCATGATGCGCTCGGCCATGGCGGCGTCGATGTGGCGTACGAGTATGTCCGGCACGGGCCCTGATCCTCGATGCTGACGCCTTGCCCCTTGCGCGCCTGATTCTGGCAGCGTGCACGCCAGATTTCATGTCCCGCCCAGCGCGGGCTTCAGCCGCGGCCATAGCCAGGCAAGCAACAGCAGCGTGGGCACTACGGACACCGTGCTGAGCGCATAGAAGCCGCCATAGCCCACGACCTCGACCAGAACGCCCGAACCGCCCGCGATCAGCTTGCCGGGCAGGTTGGCCAGGGAGCTCAGCAGGGCATATTGGGTGGCGGTGTAGCCGCGATGGGTCAGGCCCGACATGAATGCGACCAGGACCGTGCCGCCGAATCCATTGGCGAGATTGTCGCCCGACAGGGCCAGGGCGAAGTAGGCGATGGATCCCGGGTGCGCGGTCATCAGCACATACAGCAGGTTGCACAGCGCGATGCCCAGCACCGAGAAGATGACCGGCCCGCGCAGGCCGAAACGCGTGACGGCATAGCCACCCAGAAAAGCGCCGACGAGACTGACGATGACGCCGTAGATCTTCGAGACATTGGCGATATCGGTCAGGCTGAATCCGAGGTGCATGTAGAACGGATAGGCGACCACGCCCACCATCTGCTCGGGCAGCTTGTACAGTCCGACGAACACCAGCAGGGCCAGCGCCAATGGCCAGCCGAAGCGCACGAAGAATTCGCGAAACGGACCGATCACGCCCTCGCGGATGGCCGCGCCCAGCGATGCCGCGCGCCGCAGACGGTTTTCCGGCTCGCGCGCGCGCAGCACCGCCACGACGGGGATCGCGAGAATCAGCGCCATGGCCAGATAGCCGACGCGCCAGCCGGCGAACTGGGCGATATAAAGTGTGCCCACGCTGCTGACGATCAGTGCCAGCCGGTAACCGAGGGTGTAGGTCGAGGCCAGCCCGCCCTGCGCCTCGAGCGGCGCGATCTCCACGCGATAGGCGTCGATCGCCACGTCCTGGGTGGCGCCGGCGAACGCCGCGATGCCGTTGAAGGCAATGAACAGCGCGAACGAGGTCGTCGGCGTCAACAGCGCCATGCCCGCCAGCGCCACCGCCAATACCAGTTGGGCTGCGAGGATCCAGCTGCGCCGCTGTCCCAGCCGACCGAGCACCGGAAGTCGCAGGCGATCCACCGCGGGCGCCCAGAGAAACTTCAGCGTGTAGCTCAGCGTGGCGTAGCTGACCAGCGCGATCAGCGCCAGATCGACGCCGGACTGTTTCAGCCACGCCGACAGGGTGACGCCGACCAGCAGGAATGGCAGTCCCGAGGAGAAACCGAAAAAGAACATGGTGCGCGCGGCCGGTGTTCCGAACGCCGCGGTCAGCGCGCGCCATCCGTGCGGGCGTCGCTCGGGCGGCGGGTCCACTGCAGTCGAGCCGTTCACGCAGCGCCATCCGGCGCGTAATCCACCACATAGGGCGCATGGTCGGAAAAGCGCGGCTGCGGATGGATCGCGCAGGCACGCAGGCGTTCGCGCAGCGACGGCGTCACCACCTGGTAGTCGATGCGCCAGCCGACGTCGTTGGCGCGCGCGTTGCCGCGCTGCGACCACCAGGTGTATTCGACCGCCTCGGGTTTCAGCGCGCGGAAGCTGTCCACCCAGCCGCGCCCGCGAAACAGCGCGTCCAGCCAGGCGCGCTCCTCGGGCAGGCAGCCGGAGTTCTTCTGGTTGGAGGTCCAGTTCTTGATGTCGAGCCGGGTGTGGACGATGTTCCAGTCACCGCAGATCACGTAATCGCGGCCGCTGGCCAGCCAGCCGTCGAGGATCGGCGCGAGGCGCTCCATCGCCGCGAACTTGAAGCGCTGGCGCTCCTCGCCCGACGAGCCCGAAGGCACATACAGCGAGACCACGCTGAGGTTGCCGAAGCGCGCCTCCAGATAGCGGCCCTCCTGATCGAACGCCTCCCAGCCCAGCGTGTTCAACACCTGGTCGGGCTTGCGCCGGGCGTAGATCGCCACGCCGCTGTAGCCCTTCTTGCTGCGCGCGTCGTGGAAGGAACAGTGATAGCCCGGCGGCCGGTACACCGACGCGTCGAGCTGGTGCTCCTGGGCCTTGGTTTCCTGCAGGCACAGCACGTCGGCGTGCTGCGCGGCGAACCAGTCGAAGAAGCCCTTGGACGCCGCCGAGCGGATGCCGTTGGCGTTGAAGGTGATGATGCGCATCGGACACGCAACCGGGAATGAGCCCGCAGGCATCGGGTGGCCGCAAGCGTAGCCGAAAGCCGGCCGTTTCCTAAGGTGCCGCGATGCCGGAATCGGGGCCGGCGTCCGCACCGATGGCCTATCATCGCGGCGCACGCGATGGCCTGCGGCGTGCCCCCATCCATTCCCGCCTGCGGACTGCCGATGCTTGCCCATCAACGCGACTTTCTCGATCTCGCCCGCGACCAGGGCGTTCTGCGCTTCGGCGAATTCACCCTGAAGTCGGGTCGCATCAGCCCGTACTTCTTCAATCTCGGCCGCATCGCCAGCGGCGCCGCGCTGGCGCGCCTCGGACGCGCCTATGCGGCGACGGCGAGCGGCTCCGGTCTCGCCTTCGACATGCTGTTCGGCCCTGCCTACAAAGGCATCCCGCTGGCGGCGGCCACGGCGATCGCGCTGGCCGACGACCACCGCCGCGACCTGCCGTTCGCCTACAACCGCAAGGAAGCCAAGGACCATGGCGAGGGCGGGCTGCTGGTCGGCGCGCCGCTGGCCGGGCGCGTGCTGGTGATCGACGACGTGCTGACTGCGGGCACCGCGGTGCGCGAGTCGCTGCAGCTGATCCGCGCGCAGGGCGCGCAGCCGGCCGGCGTGCTGATCGCGCTGGACCGCGAGGAGCGCGGCCAGGGCGCGCTGTCGGCAGCGCAGGAGGTCAGCGCCGAATTCGCCATTCCGGTGCTGGCGATCGCGCGCCTGACCGACCTGCTCGCCTACGCCGCGACGCATCCCGAACTGGCCGCTGAACACGCCCGCCTTGCCGGCTATCGCGCCCGCTACGGCGTCGCCTGATCGCCGCCTATACTCGCAACCCTGTCTCCGGAGAACCGCGCATGCGCATCCGCACCGTCCTGGCAACTCTGGTCCTGGTCGTCGCGACCATGGCCACCACGACCGCGGTCCTGGCTGCGGGCGGCGCGTTGCGCTACCGCTGGCGTGATGCCCACGGCGCGCTGCACTTCAGCGACAGCCTGCCGCCCGACGCCGTGCAGTACGGCTACGAGCTGGTCAACGATCAGGGCATCGTGGTGCGCACCGTCGAGCGGCCGCTGACGCCGCAGGAGCGCAAGCAGCGCGACGCTGCCGAGGCCGCGAAGGTCGCGGCCGCCAGGCAGGCCCGGGACCGCGCCCGCGCCGACAGCCAGATGCTCGCCGCCTACCCGCAGGAAAGAAACCTGCTCGACGCGCAGAAGGCGCAGCTGAGCACGATCGACCAGACGCTACACACCACCGAACTCAACCTGAAGAGCCAGGAACGCGGCCTGGCCGACCTGCTGCAGCGCGCGGCAGAGATCGAGCACACCCAGAAGACGGTGCCGAAGTTCATCAGCGACGACATCGCCCGCCAGCGCAGCGTGGTCGCCAGCCAGCGTGCCGCCCTGGAGAAGGCCCAGGCCGAGCGCGCCGCGACGGTGCGCGCGCAGGCCGCACAACTGGCGCACTACCGCACCCTGAAACAGCAGCAGGACGCCGCGGATGCGGCGAACGCCGCCAGCAGCGGCCAGTGAACTTCAGCGCTGTGCGGCGTCGCGGCGCGGTGCGTGGTGAATCAGGAGCCGCCGCCGCTGCTGCCGGAGCTGGCCGGCACATCCTGGATCTGCAGCGGCTGGGTCTTCAGCGGCAGCGTCTGCGCCGGCGCATTGCCCGGCATTGCGGGTTGCGGGGCACTGGCGGCCGGCGCCGCCGCGGCGCCGGGCACGGCCGGTCCGCAGCGATAGGCGCCCCACTTCTGCTGGCCGTCGACCGGCGCCGCCAGCGGCTTGACGGTGTCGGCGCCCATGCCGGCGCCGGCGTTGCGCGCCAGCACCTCCAGTTCGTCGCGCACGGTCAGGTTGTTGCGGTCGAACGGGCCGACATGGTCGGTGACCGACACCGTCACTTCGCCCAGCTGCCGGCAGCCGGCGACGCTGTCGACGTAGGCCGCGCGCACGGCGCGGCCGCCGGGCTGCAGGCGGATGCCCCAAGAGCATCCGCTCAACATCAGGCTGATGGCGATTGCGGCGAACAGGGTCTTGCGCATCGGCGGCACCTTGGAAACCGGGCGGGGATTCCGCCCGTCAAGAATAGCCGCAGACGCATGCATCGGCGGCGGCATGCGTGCCGGCAGTCGCGCCGCGTTCAGCGCGCTGCGATGGCGGGTTTGGAAACCGGGGGTGTCGGCGAAGACGAATTGGGCGTCGCTCAGGGT
>JAJYMF010000340.1 GCA_021787175.1 Pseudomonadota bacterium
GACAAGCCTAAAGGGTGTCATCCCTTGGGGATTTCCGTTGGTCATCCTGAGGGCAAAGCCCGAAGGATCTTCGCGGCGGAGACGATCGTTCTGCACCGAGGCCCGTGATCGCAAGGGGCGTGAAAGATCCTTCGCTGCGCTCAGGATGACAGCAGAAAACAGGTTCCGACGCGGCTTCCCCCGAGTCCCGAGTCCCGAATCCCGAATCCCGAATCCCGAATCCCGAATCCCGAATCCCGAATCCCGAATCCCGAATCCCGAGTCCCGAGTCCCGAGTCCCGAGTCCCGAGTCCCGAGTCCCGAGTCCCGAGTCCCGAGTCCCGGGCCCAGGCTTCACTCACACATTGAACCGGAAGTGCAGCACGTCACCTTCCTTGACGATGTAATCCTTGCCCTCGAGGCGCAGGCGTCCGGCCTCCTTGGCGCCGGCCTCGCCCTTGTACCGGATGTAGTCGTCATAGGCGATCGTCTCGGCACGAATGAAGCCGCGCTCGAAATCGGTGTGGATCACGGCTGCGGCCTGCGGCGCGGTGGCGCCGACCTTGACCTGCCAGGCGCGCACCTCTTTTTCGCCGGCGGTGAAGTAGGTCTGCAGGCCGAGCAGCGTGTAGGCGGCGCGGATCACGCGATTGAGGCCGGGCTCGTCGAAACCCATGTCCTTGAGGAAATCCGCGCGATCGGCCTCGTCGAGCTGGGCCAGCTCCTCCTCGATCGCCGCGCACACCGGCACCACCTCGGCACCTTCGGCGGCAGCCCGTGCGCGCACCGCGTCGAGGAGCGGGTTGTCGCTGAAACCGTCCTCGCGCACGTTGGCGATGTACATCAGCGGCTTCAGCGTCAGCAGGAACAGGTCGCGCACCAGCGCGCGCTCGTCGGCATCGAGCCCGGCGCCGCGCGCGGGACGGCCCGCGTTGAGCGCCGCGGCCAGTTTCTGCAGCACGGGACGCTTCGCCAGCGCCTCCTTGTCGTTGGCCTTGGCCGCGCGCTCGGCGCGATTGAGCGCCTTGTCCACCGACTCCAGGTCGGCCAACGCCAGTTCGGTGTCGATGGTCTCGATGTCGGAGATCGGATCGACCTTGCCTGCGACGTGGACGATGTCGGGATGCTCGAAGCAGCGCACCACGTGCGCGATGGCGTCGACCTCGCGGATGTGGGCGAGAAACTTGTTGCCCAGCCCCTCGCCCTTGGACGCGCCTGCGACCAGGCCGGCGATGTCGACGAACTCCATCGTGGTCGGGATGATCTTCAGCGGCTTGGCGATCGAGGCCAGCGCAGCCAAACGCGGGTCGGGCACCGGCACCACGCCGACGTTGGGGTCGATGGTGCAGAAGGGGAAATTGGCCGCGGCGATGCCGGCCTTGGTCAGCGCGTTGAACAGGGTCGACTTGCCGACGTTCGGCAGGCCGACGATGCCGCATTGGATGCCCATGGGGTGATGAACTCCTGGAACTTTGGGGACTCGGAACCGGTAGCGAGTAGCGAGTAGCGAGTAGCGAGTAGCGAGTAGCCAGGACCAGGCTAAAGCCCTGAGATGCCACGCGCGAACATTTTCGGCTACCGGCTCCCGGAAAAGCAGGCTGTCATCCTGAGCGAAACGAAGGATCTTTCACGCCCCTTGCGATCACGGACCTCGGTGCGGAACGGACGTCTCCGCCGCGAAGATCCTTCGGGCTTTGCCCTCAGGATGACCAACGGAAATCCCCAAGGGATGACACCCTTTAGGCTTGTCCCGGCTCCCGGCTCCCGGCTCCCGGCTCCCGGCTCCCGGCTCCCGGCTCCCGGCACGGCTCACGGCTCACGGCTGGTATGCAACCGCTTCATCGCCTCGCTGAAATCGCCCGCCACCGCCAGCGGCAGCACGTCGAGGGCGCGCGCGACGGCGTCGAGCATGGCCTCCTCGTCGATCGCCGAGGGCCGTCCCAGCACCCACGGCGTCACCTGATCGCGGTGCCCGGGATGACCGATGCCCAGACGCAGCCGGTGGAACCGGCCATGGCCGAGGTGGGCCATGATGTCGCGCAGTCCGTTCTGGCCGCCGTGGCCGCCATCGAACTTCAGGCGTGCCGTCCCCGGCGGCAGGTCGAGATCGTCGTGGGCGATCAGGCACTCGGCGGGTTCGATCTTCCAGTAGCGCAGCGCGCAGGCGACCGCGATGCCGCTCTTGTTCATGTAGGTCGAGGGCTTGAACAGCCACACCGGCTCGCCGCCGATGCGCACCCGGCCGGTGTCGCCGTGCAGCTTGCCCTCGTGTCCGAAGCGCACGCCCTCGCCCGCCGCCAACGCGTCGGCGAACCAGAACCCGGCGTTGTGCCGGGTCCGGAGATGCTCGGCCCCGGGGTTGCCGAGGCCGACGATCAGGCGCAGGCCGGCCATGCGTCGCGATGCATGCGCCGACCCGCCCTCTCGGCGGGCCGGCACAGGCGGCACGGCTTACTTCTTGTCGCCCTTGGCCGGCTCGGCCTTGGCTGCCGCCGCGCCGCCTGCCGCCGCCGCCGCCGCGGCCGGAGCCGCAGCCGCAGCCGCTTCGCCTTCGGCGGCCGGTACCGGCTCGACCTCTTCCTTGACTTCCTTGGCCACCGCCACTGCGTGATCGTGCTCCTTGCCGAAGCGCAGCTCGGGAATCTCGACGCCGGCAGGCAGCTTGAGGTCCGACATGTGCACGGTCTGACCCTTGTCCAGCGCCACCAGATCGACTTCGATGTACTCGGGCAGGTTCTTGGGCAGGCAGCTGATCTCGAGCTCGTTGAGTTCGTGGGTGATCACGATGCCCGAGGTCTTGCCGGCCGGCGACTTCTCCTGGTTGAGGAAGTGCAGCGGCACGCGCACGCGGATCGCCTTGTTCTCGTCGATGCGCTGGAAGTCCAGATGCAGCACGCGCGGCTTGAACGGGTGCCGCTGCAGATCGCGCAGCAGCACCTTCTGCTTCTTGCCGTCCACGCTGAGGTCGAGAATGGACGAGAAGAACCACTCGTGACGGGTGGCCAGGGCCACCGTGTTGTGGTCGAGCTGGATGCTCTGCGGCGCTTCCGCACCGCCGTAGACGATCGCCGGCACCTTGTCCGCATGACGCAGGCGGCGGCTCGCACCTTTCCCCTCGTCCTTGCGGCTCTGGGCCTCGATTTCGTGAATGGTTGCCATGATGTTGTTGCCTTCTGTTTTCGAATGAACCGCCTCGCGGCGGCGTGAATGCTCTCCCGCGACCAGGAGAGCGGATTCTCTGCATCGGGACCCGGGGCTCGGGGCCCGGGAAAAGCTAAAACGTGTTGCGACAAATCACCGTGCGCGTCTTGCGCTCACCGCTCTCCGCTCACCATCAATCCACATACAGCGAGCTCACCGACTCGCCGAAGGCAATGCGGCGAATCGTTTCCGCCAGCAGTTCGGCGACGTGCAGCTGGCGGATGCGCGCGCAGGCGCCGGCTTCGGCGCGCAACGGCACGGTGTCGGTGACCACCAGCTCGTCCAGCGCCGAGTTCTCGATGTTGCTGACGGCGGGCCCGGACAGCACCGGATGCACGCAGTAGGCGACGACCTTGCGCGCGCCGTTCTTCTTCAGCGCAGCCGCCGCCGCGCAGAGCGTGCCCGCGGTATCGACGATGTCGTCGACCAGCACGCAGGTCTTGCCGGCGACGTCGCCGATGATGTTCATCACCGTGGCCTCGTTGGGCCGCGGACGGCGCTTGTCGATGATCGCCAGCTCGGCGTCGTCGAGACGCTTGGCGATCGCGCGCGCGCGCACCACGCCGCCGACATCGGGGCTGACCACGATCAGGTTGTCCATGCCCTGATGCCGCCAGATGTCGGCCAGCAGCACCGGCGAGGCGTAGACGTTGTCGACCGGAATGTCGAAGAAGCCCTGGATCTGGTCGGCGTGCAGGTCCACCGTCAGCACGCGGTCGCAGTTGGCGGTGCCGAGCATCTTCGCCGCCAGCTTGGCCGTGATCGGCACCCGCGCCGAACGCGGTCGGCGGTCCTGGCGCGCATAGCCGAAATACGGGATCACCGCCGTCACCGTCGCCGCCGAGGCGCGCTTGAGGGCGTCGATCAGCACCAGCAGCTCCATGAAGTTCTCGGCGGTCGGCGCGCTGGTCGGCTGCAGCACGAACACTTCCTGGCGGCGCACGTTCTCCTCGATCTCGACCTGGGCCTCGCCGTCCGAGAAACGCCCGACCTGGGCCTTGCCCAGCGGGATGCCGAGGCGATGGGCGACGTCCTCCGCCAGCTTGCGGTGGGCGTTGCCGGAGAACAGCATCAGGCCGTTGGAGGCATTCACGGGCGGACCTTCATCGTGCGTGGCCGGAGCAAGCCGGTGCGAATGGCTGGGGCGGCAGGACTCGAACCTGCGAATGCGGGAATCAAAATCCCGTGCCTTACCAGCTTGGCGACGCCCCAGCAGAAAACCGTGCGACCGCGAGCGTCAGCGGGGAGATCTCCGCTCCGCGCGCCACCCGGGCCGTGTACCGCGCGGGACAGCGCGCGGCGACGTCGGCGGCTTCGGCGTGGCTGCGGGTTTCCAGGAACACGCTGCCGCCGCTGCCGGACAGTCGTGCCGGACCCCACCCCGCCAGCCAGTCCAGCGCCGCTGCCACCGCAGGATGGCGCACGCGCACGACCGGCTCGAAGGCGTTGCCTGTCACCATCCCGTCGAGAAAGCGGGGAATTGTCTCTTCCGCGGCATTGCGTGTCAATTCAGGCGCTTGGAAAAGCGGCGCGGTGGCGACGTGAACGCCGGGGTCGAGCAGCACGTACCAGCGCGGCGGCAGCTCGATCGGGGTCAACGCCTCGCCGATGCCTTCGGCCCAGGCGTTGCGTCCGTGCACGAACACCGGCACGTCGGCGCCCAGTTGCAGGCCCAGCGCGGCCAGCGCGTCGTCGTCCAGACCGCAGCCCCACAGCCGGTTGAGCGCGACGAGCACCGTGGCGGCATCCGAACTGCCGCCGCCCAGCCCGGCGCCGACCGGAATCGACTTTTCGATCGCGATCTCGACACCCAGTCGACAGCCGGTCGCGGCCTTGAGCGCCCGCGCCGCGCGCACCGTGAGGTCCTCGTCAGCGCCGATGCCATCCGCGCCGGCGGTGCGCACGATCGCAGCGTCGTCGCGCACGCGCAGACGCACGCGGTCGCCCCAGTCGAGCAGACGAAACACCGTCTGCAGCCGGTGGTAGCCGTCGGCACGACGCCCGACGATGCGCAGGAACAGGTTGAGCTTGGCCGGGGCCGGCCAGTCCGTCCATGCCGACGCGGTCACGGCAGCTCCCAGTGCTCCACGTACAGACGCACGCTGTAGGGTGGCTTGCGCGCAAAGATGGCGCGCGGCATCGCCGGGCTGCGGGCGCGATCCCAGTCGCGGTACTCGACGTGCCAGCCGTCCTGATCGAGGATGGCCGGCAGCCCGTCGGGACCGAACGCCAGCTGCGCGGCGCTGTCGGGTGCGCGCAGGCCCATCGCCCACGCACGCAGATCGGCCAGCGGCAGGTGCCAGCCGAGCTGGGCGACCAGCAGGCTCTCGGCATCAGCCGCGCACAGCGGCTGCGGTTTCAGTCCCTGCAGACAGGCGCCGTCCGGGCCGGTTTCGAGGCGAAAGCTGCGGCCGGTGATCGGCGCGCGCACGGTGAAATCCAGTGCGGCGCCGTCCTGTTTCCAGGTGAAGCCGCCACTGCCGCCGTCATGCCCGTCGCTGACGCCGATGCGGCCTTCCAGCGTGAAGCGCGTGACGCCGGCCAGCGCCTGTTCGCGTGCGGTCTGGGCGGCCAGCTCGCCGGCCGTACCCGGCGTGGTGCGCAGCGGCAGCGGCGCGCACGCGGCCAGCGTCAGCAGCAGCGCCGCCACGGCAGCACCGCGCAGGCGACGCGCGTTCATGCGCCCCAGCGCGCCTGCAGCGTGCGCACGCTGCGGCTGTGCGGGTCGAGCTTGCGCGCCCGCAGCAGCAGCGCGCGCGCCTCGGCGTGGCGGCCCTGCGCCCACAGCACCGCGGCCAGATGCGCGCCGATCTCGGCGTCCTTGCTCTCGTCCCACGCCTTGCGCAGGTTGCGCTCGGCCTCAGCGATGCGACCGAGACGAAACTGCACCCAGCCCCAGGAATCGGTGATCGCCGGATCATCGGGACGTGCGCGGTGGGCGGCGGCAACCAGCTTCTCGGCTTCGGGCAGATCGCGCCCGGCGTCGGCGAGGGTGAAGCCGAGCGCGTTCATGGCGTTGACGTCGTCGGGCTTCAGCTGCAGCACGCGACGCAGGTCGGCCACCGCCTGATCCACCGCGCCGGCCTCGGCGGCGGCCACGCCGCGCGCATACAGCAGTCCCGGATCGTCGGGCGACCGCTGCAGGGCGCGTCCGTAGACCGCCACCGCATCGGCGTAGCGGCGCGCGCGCAGGTCCATCTCCGCCTCGAGCACCAGCAGCTTGAGGGCGGCCTTGGGCTCGTCGGCGTAGTCGTTTTGCAATCCGCGCAGCAAGGTCTGCGCCTGCTGCTCGCGGCCCAGTTCGGACAGCAGCACCACGCGGCGCACATCGGCATCGAAGGCATGCGCATCCTCGTCGCCGACCTGCGCATACCAATCGAGCGCGGCCTGCCGGCGATCGAGCAGCTCGGCCAACTGGCCGAGCAGGAACAGGTTCGGCTTGCGCACCGCGGCCGGTGCGTGCGCCAGCTCGGCGTAGATCGCCGCCAGCGCCTTGTGATCGTCACCGCGGGCGGCGTAGGCCGCGCGGGCCGCATAGGTGCCGGCGTCCTGGGGGCCCTGCGCCAGCAGACGCTGCGCGGCGGCGTTGTCGCCGCGTGCGGCAAGCAGGCCGGCCAGAGCCATGCGCAGCGGAGTGCTGCGCGGATGCCGCGCCAGGCCGGCGCGCAGCGTAGCCTGCGCCGCCTTCGGATCACCGGACTGCTGCGCCAGCTGCGCCGACCAGCCGTAGCTCTCGGCACTGCCGAAACGGGTCAGCGCGGCAGCGGCGAGACGCTGGGCGTAGGCATGCCGGCCCAGATGCGCGCCCAGCTGGCTGGCCGCCAGCCACGCCGCGCCGTCGTTGGCCGGCAGGCGCGTCGGCGTGGCGAGGTTTTCGAGCACCACCCCCGCCAGTGCCGGATCGCGCGCCGAGGCGATCACCCGCAGGGCATCGCGCCAGGCGTCGGCCCCGCCGGCGGCGATCACCGCCTGCAGTTGCCGCTCGGCGCCAGTACGGTCTCCCTGATCCAGCGCCAGCTGCGCGCGCGCCGCAGCCAGCGGGCCCGGCGCGGCACCCAGTGCCTGCCAGCGCGCCAAGGCCTGCGTCGCCAACGGCGCGTCGTGCACGGCGACCGCCAGCGCCGCGGCCCGCTCGGCCACCGCCGGGTCGGTCGAAAGCGACGCCGCGCGTGCCGTCTCCGCCGCGGCGGTCTTGAGATCGTTGCGGGCCAGCGCGAACTCGGCCTGCAGCAGATCGGCCGCGATCGCCTGCCCCGGCCCGGGCGCGAGATCGAGCCGAGCCAACGGCTGCGCCACCGGCACCGGGGTATGCTGCGGGAGATGCACAGGTGCCTGCGCGCAGCCGGCCTGCAGCGCCATCGCCAGTGCGGTGCCCGCAAATCGTCGCATGTGCTTGATCTTGCAAGGTGCTGTCCGCACAATTTCCACCGTGATCCGCCCCGCGCGCGATGCCGACAAGCCGGCCAGCGCCGGTCCCCGTGAGCTTAGCCGATCGTCGCCCGCGCGCCCTCATGCCTCTGATTGCCCTCGGGCTCAACCATCTGACCGCCCCGCTCGCCCTGCGCGAGCAGGTCGCGTTCGACGCCGACAGCGCCCCGCAGGCGCTGGCCGAGCTGACGCGACTGGACGGCGTGGATGAGGCGCTGATCCTGTCGACCTGCAACCGCACCGAGCTGTATTGCAGCGTCGCCGCCGGCGCCGAGGAGGTGCCACTGCGCTGGCTGCACCAGCACTACGATCTGCCGGGCGGCCGCCTCGACGAGTTCCTCTACCGTCACGACGAGGACGAGGCGGTGCGGCACATGTTCCGCGTCGCCACCGGCCTCGACTCGATGGTCCTGGGCGAGCCGCAGATCCTCGGCCAGGTCAAGGACGCCTACCAGCTGGCGCGTCAGGCGCACACCCTGCAGGCGCCGATGGAGCGCCTGCTGCAGAACACCTTCGCGGTGGCCAAGCGGGTGCGCACCGACACCCGCATCGGCGCGCATCCGGTGTCCGTCGCATTCACCGCGGTGCGCCTGGTCGAGCGGCTGTTCACCGATCTGCGCAGCGCGACCGTGCTGCTGGTCGGCGCGGGCGAGACGATCGAACTGGCCGCACGCCATCTGGTCGACAAGCGCGTGCCGCGCCTGCTGGTCGCCAACCGCACCCTCGAGAACGCGCAGGCGCTGGCCGGGCGCATCGGCGGCTACGCGGTGACGCTGGCCGATCTGCCGCAGCATCTGGCCGAGGCCGACATCGTCATCAGCTCCACCGCCAGCCGTACGCCGGTGATCACGCGCGCGATGGTCGCGGCGGCGATCGCGCGGCGCCGGCACCGGCCGATGTTCCTGCTCGACATTGCCGTACCGCGCGACATCGAGGCCGAGGTGGCCGGCCTGCAGGACGTCTTTCTCTACAGCATCGACGACCTGCGCCAGGTGATCGACGCCGGACTGCGTTCGCGCGAGGCCGCCGCGCGCGAGGCCGAGGCGATCATCGGCCTGCAGGTCGAGCACTACATGGCCTGGCGGCGCGCGCTGACCGTGGACAATCCGGTCGCCGCGCTGCGCACCCGCGCCGAGGCCCAGCGCGACGAGGTGCTGGCGCGTGCGCGCGGCCTGATCGCCGCCGGCAAGAGCCCCGACGAGGCCCTGGCCTATCTCGCCAACACACTGACCAACAAGCTGCTGCATGCGCCCAGCGCGCGCCTGCGCGAAGCGGCGCTGAAGGGCGAGTCGGACCTGCTGCACGCCGCCGGCCGCCTGTACGGCCTCGACGCGCACGACGACGCGCCATGATCGCCGCACTGCGGCGCAAGCTCGAGGCACTGGCCGAGCGTCATCAGGAAATCGGCCTGCTGCTGGGCGAGGCCGACGCCGCCGCCGACCCGGCGCGCTGGAAGGCGCTCAATCGCGAATACGCCCAGCTGCAGCCGCTGGCCGATGCGCTGGCGGCGCATACCGCCGCCGAACGCGAACGGGCCGGTGCGCACGAGCTGGCGGCCGATCCCGAGTTCGCCGAACTGGCGGCGCAGGACGAGCGGCGCCTGGCCGCGCGCCTCGCCGCGATCGAGGCCGAACTGGAAACCCTGCTGCTGCCGCGCGATCCCTACGACGACGCCAACCTGTTCCTCGAGGTGCGCGCGGGCA